>NZ_DASSVG010000455.1:0-26135 GCF_035706265.1 Ramlibacter sp.
GGGTTGGTGGCGACGAGCAGCAGCCCTTGCGGATTGGCCCGCACCACCGCCTCGACGATGCCGCGCAGCACCTCCACGTTGCGCTGGACCAGGGCGGTGCGCGGCTCGCCCGGCTGCTGCGCGGCGCCGGCCGTGATCACCGTGAGCGCAGCGCCGGCCGTGGCGGCCAGGCCGCCCGCCGTCACGCGCACCGGGCGGTGGAAGGGCACGGCCTGGGCGATGTCCATGGCCTCGCCCTCGGCCCGGCCGAGGTCGGCATCGGCCACCACGATCTGCCGCACCAGCCCCGAAGCAGCGAGCGTGTAGGCGAAGGTGCTGCCCACGCGGCCGGCGCCGACCACGGCCACCTTGGTTGCGTCGTTCGTCATGCGGATCTCCCCTGCTGGCGAATGCGGATGCTAGGACGTCCGCCGGCGGCGCGGGGCCGCGCTTGACGGGTGTCAAGGGAAAGGGGCCGCGCCCGCTTATGATCGGGTGCAACCGGTCCCACCCATGTCCACGCTCCGCCAACGGCTTCCGCGCTTCGCAGCCCTCGTGCTGCTGGTGTGGCTGTTCGCCTCCGGCGTGGCCTTCGCGCACGCCTGCACCTCCAAGGTCGACCTCGGCTGCGAGGACTGCTGTGCCGAGATGAAGGCCATGGAAGCCTGGACCGAGCCCGTCGCGGTCAGCGTCCCGGCCGTGCAGGCGGACGCGGCGCTGCCGGCGCCGGTGGTGCTTGCCGTACTTGCCTGGGAGCCCGCCGCCGAGGCGGCCGGCTGGCCGGCCGACCCGCCCGACCGCGGCGGCGGTGGCGACGACATCACTATCTTCTTCCTGAGGCTGGCGCTGTAGCGCCTGGCGTGTCCGCACGCCCTGCGGCCGGCTGAAAGGCTGGCCGCCCCGCGGCCCGAGGCCGCATTCCGCCTCACGGAGATTGACATGGTTTCCCCCTGCAGCCGCTCCTGGCTGCGCGCGAGCTGCCTCGCCATCGCGCTGGCCTGGCCGGCCTGGGCCCCGGCGCAATCCGGCCCGCTCGGCGCCGACCTGCCCTCATTGCTGGACTACGCGCGCCAGCACAACCCCGAACTCGCCGCCATGCAGCACGAGGCGCAGGCCGCAGCCCAGCGCGTGCAGCCGGCCGGCGCCCTGCCCGATCCGGTGCTTCGGGTCGAGCTGATGAACGTGAACAACTTCGGCAACGACGCCGGCTTCAACCTGCTGCCGTCGAAGGTGGGCGAGACCAAGTACACGCTGATGCAGATGATCCCGGCGCCCGGCAAGCGCGACCTGCGCCGCGACGCCGCGGCGGCCGATGCGCGCCAGGCCGAGGCCCGCAGCGCCGCCACCTGGGCCGAACAGGCGATGAAGCTGCGCGCCGCCTTCGCGCAGTACTGGCTGGCGGCGCAGAACGAACGCATCACCGGCGAGCTGCTGGAGCTCGTCGTGCAACTCGAACAAGTGGCGCAGACGCGCTACGCGGGCGGCCTGGCGCCGCAGCAGGACGCGATCCGCGCCCAGCTCGAACAGACTGCCATTCGCAGCGAGCTGATCGCCGTGGCCAACGAGAAGCGGCAGCAGCAGGCGCGGCTCAACGCCCTGCTCGGACGCGCCGCCGGCGCCGGGCTGGCCGAGCCGCGCGCGCTGCCCGTCGTGGCCGCCGCCGCGCTCGAGCCGCAGGCGCTGGCCACGCGCGTACGCGAGCGCAACGCCGCCGTGCGCACCGAGGCCGCGCGCCTGCAGGCCGCCCAGGCCAACCGCGAACTCGCCCTGCGCAACCGCTATCCCGACTTCAACGTCGGCATCTCGCCCAGCCAGATGGGTTCGCGCCTGACCACCTGGGGCGTGATGGTGGAAGTGAACATCCCGCTGCAGCAGCGTGCGCGGCGGGCGCAGGAAAGCGAGGCCGCCGCGATGGTCGACGCGGCGCGCGCGCGGCTCGAAGCCGCCGCCACGCAGGCCGCCGCCGACCTGGACGAACAGCTCTCGGCGCTGGAGGCGGCGCGCCGCAACGAGACCCTGATCGCGACCCGCCAGCTGCCGCAGTCGGAGCTGGTGCTGCAGTCGGCCGTGGCCGCCTACGAGAACGGCAAGGTCGATTTCGCCACGTTGCTGGAAGCCCAGCGCCAGGCCCGCAAGGCGCGGCTGGACCTGCTGAAGACGCAGGCCGAGCAGCAGATGCGCATCGCGGAAATCGAACGCACCCTGGGAGAAGCGCTGTGAGGAACACGATCGTCATTCCCCTCGTCCTCGCCATGGCCGTGGCCGGCATCGCCGGCGGCCGCTGGTGGGAAGCGCGCCAGCAGGCAGGCGCCGGCGGCAGCGCGCAGGCGAGCGCAGCGGGGCCCGTGGCCTCCGGCCCGGCCCAGCGCAAGATCCTCTACTACCGCAATCCCATGGGGCTGCCCGACACCTCGCCCACGCCCAAGAAGGACCCGATGGGCATGGACTACATCGCGGTCTACGAAGGCGAGGACGCGGACCCGGGCACGGCCCCCGCCGGCCAGGTGCGCATCAGCGCCGACAAGGTGCAGAAGCTCGGCGTGCGGGTGGAGGCAGCGGCCATGCGGCCGCTGGCGCGCATCGTGCGCGCGAGCGGCCGGGTGGAGCCGGACGAGCGCCGCGTCGCCACCGTGACGGCCAAGTTCGAGGGCTACGTCGAACGGCTGCACGTCAACGCCACCGGCCAGCCGGTGGCGCGCGGGCAGGCGCTGTTCGAGGTCTACAGCCCCGAGCTGGTCTCGGCCCAGCGCGAATACGCGATCGCCGTGCAAGGCATGCGGGCCCTGGCCGGCGCCGGCAGCGACGCCGCCGCGGGCATGAAGCAGCTGGCCGAATCCAGCCTGGCGCGGCTGCGCAACTGGGACCTGCCGCCCGAGCAGGTGGAGGCGCTCGCGCGCAGCGGCGAAGCCCGCCGCACCGTCACCTTCCGCTCGCCGGTGGGCGGCATCGTCACCGAGAAGAAGGCCGTGCAGGGCATGCGCTTCATGCCCGGCGAGATGCTGTACCAGGTGACGGACCTCGGCGCCGTCTGGGTGATCGCCGACGTGTTCGAGCAGGACATCGCCGCCATGCGGCCCGGCGCCCGCGCCACGGTGCGCATCGACGCCTATCCCGAGCGCACGTTCCCCGGCACCGTCTCCTACATCTATCCCACGCTGAAGGCCGAGACCCGCACCGTGCCCGTGCGCATCGAGCTGCCCAACCCCGGCCACCTGCTCAAGCCGGCGATGTTCGCCCAGGTGGAACTGCCCTCCGGCGACCCGCGGCCGGTGCTCACGGTGCCCGATTCGGCCGTGATCGACAGCGGCACCCGCAGCGTGGTCCTGGTGCAGGCCGGCGAAGGCCGCTTCGACCCGCGCGAGGTGCGCCTCGGCGCCCGCGGCGACGCCTACGTGCAGGTGCTCGAAGGGGTGCGCGAAGGCGAGCAGGTGGTGGTGGCAGCCAACTTCCTGATCGATGCCGAAAGCAACCTGAAGGCGGCGGTGCATTCGCTCGGCGGCCACCAGGGGCACGGCACGCCGGCGCTCGGCGCCGACGGCGCCGCGCCCGCGGCCGCGGCCGCCGGCAAGTCCGCCGGCGCCGGCCACAAGGGCGAGGGCAGCGTCGATGCCATCGACGCGAAGGCCGGCACCGTCAGCCTCGAACATGGCCCGATCGCCTCGCTGAAGTGGCCCGCGATGACCATGGAGTTCAAGGTGGCCAACGAGGCGCTGCTGCGCGGCCTGAAGCCGGGGACGCAAGTCGCGTTCGAGTTCGTCGAGCGGCAGCCGGGCGAATGGGTGATCACCTCGATCGCGCCGGCCGCCGCGGCCCACGGGCACCGCTAGGAGCGCGCCATGCTGGCCAAGATCATCGCCTGGTCGGGACGCAATCCCTTCCTGGTCCTGCTCGCCACCCTGTTCGTGGTGCTGGCGGGCGTCTACGCGGTCGTGAAGACGCCGCTGGACGCCCTGCCCGATCTCTCCGACGTGCAGGTCATCGTCTACACCGAGTACCCCGGCCAGGCGCCGCAGGTTGTGGAGGACCAGGTCACCTATCCGCTCACCACCGCCATGCTGGCGGTGCCCAAGTCCAAGGTGGTGCGGGGCTTCTCCTTCTTCGGCGCTTCCTTCGTCTACGTGATCTTCGAGGACGGCACCGACATCTACTGGGCCCGCAGCCGGGTGCTGGAGTACCTGAACTTCGCCTCCGGCCGCATGCCCCGCGGCGTGGCGCCGCAGCTCGGGCCCGATGCCACCGGCGTGGGCTGGGTGTACCAGTACGTGGTGCTGGCCAAGGACCGCACGCTGGCGGAGCTGCGCAGCCTGCAGGACTGGTTCGTGCGCTACCAGCTCACCAAGGCGCACGGCGTCGCCGAGGTCGCCTCCATCGGCGGCTTCGTGCAGACCTACCAGGTGACGGTGGACCCGGCCAGGCTGCGCAGCTACGGCATCCCGCTGTCCAAGGTGACGCAGGTGATCCGCGACTCCAACCGCGACGTCGGCGGCCGGGTGGTGGAGATGGCCGAGACCGAGTACATGGTGCGCGGCAAGGGCTACCTGCGCGGGCCGGCCGACATCGAGCAGCTCGCGGTGAAGAGCGACGGCGGCACGCCGGTGCTGATCCGCGACATCGCGCGGGTGGAGCTCGCCCCGGACGAGCGCCGCGGCATCGCCGAACTCGATGGCGAGGGCGAGGTCGTCTCGGGCATCGCGATGGCGCGCTACGGCCAGAACGCGCTCGAGGTGATCGGCAACCTGAAGGAGAAGATCCGCGAGATCTCCTCCGGCCTGCCGGCGGGCGTGACGATCGAGGCGGTCTACGACCGCTCCGACCTGATCTACCGCGCGATCGACACGCTCAAGCGCACGCTGCTGGAGGAAAGCCTGATCGTGGCCGCCGTGTGCGTGGTGTTCCTGCTGCACGTGCGCTCGGCGCTGGTCGCCATCCTGATGCTGCCGGTGGGCGTGCTGGTCGCCTTCATCGCCATGCGCCTGCTGGGCATGAACTCCAACCTGATGAGCCTGGGCGGCATCGCGATCGCCATCGGCGCCATGGTGGACGCGGCGATCGTGATGATCGAGAACGCGCACAAGCACCTGGAGCGGCTGCCCGCGCAGCACACCAGGGCGCAGCGCGCGACGGCGATGCTGGAGGCCTGCAAGGAGGTGGGGCCGGCCCTGTTCTTCTCGCTGCTGATCATCACCGTCTCCTTCCTGCCCGTCTTCACGCTGGAATCGCAGGAAGGCCGCATGTTCTCGCCGCTCGCCTACACCAAGACCTTCTCGATGGCCGGCGCGGCGCTGCTGTCGGTGACGCTGGTGCCGGTGCTGATGATGCTGTTCATCCGCGGGCGCATCATGCCGGAAGCGCGCAACCCGGTGAACCGGTTCCTGATCTGGTGCTACCGGCCGATCATCGCCGCCGTGATGCGGTGGAAGAAGGCGACCCTCCTGGCCGCCCTGCTGGTGCTGGCCGCCACGCTGTGGCCGGCGATGCGACTCGGCACCGAGTTCATGCCCACGCTCAACGAAGGCACGCTGCTGTACATGCCGGCCTCGCTGCCCGGCATGTCGATCACCAAGGCCGGCGAGCTGCTGCAGACGCAGGACAAGATCATCAAGAGCTTCCCCGAGGTGGCCTCGGTGTACGGCAAGGCCGGCCGCGCCGCCACCGCCACCGACCCGGCGCCGGTGGAGATGTTCGAGACGGTGATCAACCTCAAGCCCGAATCCCAGTGGCGGCCCGGCATGACCACCGACAAGCTGATCGCCGAACTGGACAAGGCGCTGCAGTTCCCCGGCCTCTCCAACGCCTGGACCATGCCGATCAAGGCCCGCCTGGACATGCTCTCCACCGGCATCCGCACGCCGATCGGCATCAAGGTGTTCGGCAAGGACCTGGCGGAGATGGAGAAGCTGGCCAAGCAGATCGAGGCGGTGGTGAAGACGGTGCCGGGCACGACCTCCGCCTTCGCCGAACGCATCACCGGCGGCTCCTACCTCGACATCGAGCCGGACCGCGCGCAGCTGGCGCGCTACGGCCTCTCGGTGGGCGAACTGATGGAGGTGATCGGCACCGCGCTGGGCGGCGACATGGTCACCACCACGGTGGAAGGGCGCGAGCGCTACGGCGTCACCGTGCGCTATCCGCGCGAGCTGCGCTCCACGCCGCAGCGCATCGAGCGCGAGGTGCTGGTGCCGACGATGGACGGCCGCAACATGGTGCCGCTGGGGCAGGTGGCGCGCGTGCAGGTGGTGCGCGGCACGCCCGGCATCCGCACCGAGAACGCGCTGCTGTCCGCCTACATCTTCGTCGACATCCGCGACCGCGACATCGGCTCCTACGTGGCCGAGGCGCGCAAGGCGGTGGCGGACCAGGTGAAGTTCCCGCCCGGTTACTACGCCACCTGGAGCGGCCAGTTCGAGTACATGGAGCGGGCCATCGAGCGCATGAAGATCGTGGTGCCGATCACGCTGCTCACCATCTTCGTGCTGCTGTACCTGAACTTCCGCCGCCTCACCGAGACGCTGATCGTGATGCTCTCGGTGCCGTTCGCGCTGGTGGGCGGCGTGTGGCTGATGTGGGCGCTGGGCTACAACCTGTCGGTGGCCGTGGCCGTGGGCTTCATCGCGCTGGCGGGGGTGGCGGCGGAGACCGGCGTCGTGATGCTGATCTACCTGGACCACGCCTGGAACACGGTGCGCGAGCGCTGCGCCGTGGAGGCGCGCAGCCCGCGGGTGGCGGACCTGTATGCGGCCATCATGGAGGGCGCGGTGGAGCGCGTGCGGCCCAAGATGATGACCGTGGTGGCCATCATGGCCGGCCTGCTGCCGATCCTGTGGGGCAGCGGCACCGGCTCCGAGGTGATGAGCCGCATCGCGGCGCCGATGGTCGGCGGCATGATCTCCTCCACCGTGCTGACCCTGGTGGTGATCCCCGCCCTGTATGGGCTGGTCAAGGAGTGGGAGCTGCGGCGGCAGCAGCGCCGGGCGCAAGCCGTCGTGCAGCCATCGGCGCTCGCCGCCGCGGCGGAATGAAGCCGCTGGCGGGCCGGATGGAACCGATGGCGGACAATCCAATCCATCCCAGGTCGGCGCCGGCGCGGCGCCGTCCGTCGAGTACGCAACGCAAGAACCGAGAGAGGGGCAAGCAATGAACCATCGAATCCGTATCCTGGCCGCCGCCACCCTGGCGCTGGCTGCCGTTTCCGGCGCCTGGGCCGCCGGCGAGGCGGCGCTCACGGCCGGTGAAGTGCGCAAGGTCGATGCGGCCGGCGGCAAGGTCACGATCAAGCACGAGCGCATCGCGAACCTGGACATGGACGCCATGACCATGGTGTTCCGCGCCACCAGGCCGGAGCAGCTCAAGAGCCTGAAGGCCGGCGACAAGGTGCGCTTCCACGCCGAGTCCGACAAGGGCGCGCTGGTCGTCACGCACATCGAGCCCGCCAAGTAGGCTCGCGCTGGAGCGCTAGCGAAAGCCCGGCGCTGCGCGAAGCGCTGGGGTTCATGCGCGCCTGCGGCGCGGTCCACCACCAGCCTACTTCCGCACGCAAGACCAGGTGAGCAGCCCCGCGAAGGCGAAGCCCACCGTCGGCAGCAGCGGCAGGCCCATCGCTTCGGCGCCGCCCGGGTGCTGCACCAGCAGCCAGGCCGACGCCATGTAGAGGCCCAGCGCCGTCACCGCGGCGGCGAGGCGCCGCGAGGGGTCGTGGCGCGGGCGGGCGTGCTCGTCGCGCCAGGCCCGGGCCTCGAAGCCCTGCGCCAGCTCGCGCAGCTCGTGCACCATGCGCCCGAGGTTGCGCGGCCCCTGGCGCGCCAGCAGCAGCGACTCGAACTTGAGGCGGTCCACCGGCACCACGGCGTTGGCCTTCTCCGCCTCGCGCATCACGGCGCCGGCGCGCGTGAACAGGCCCTGCACCAGGTTGAACCCGGGGTCGAGCCGGCGCACGTTGGCTTCCATCAGGAACATCGCGCGCATCAGCACGAGCAGGTGGTGCGGCATGCGCATGCTGTGGCCGTGGCCCATGCGCGTGACGCGCAGGAAGACCTCGGCGAAGGACCACTCGCCCAGCGGACGGCGCGCGTAGTCGCGGATGATCTCCTCCTGCCCGATGCGCAGGTCCTGGCGGTCGATGTGGCCGGCCAGCACGCCGAGGTCCAGGAAGGCGTCCAGCACCCAATCCGCATCCTGCTGCGCGAAGGCGAGCATGAAGGCGACCAGGTTCAGCCGCGTGCCGCGGTCCAGGAAGCCGACCAGGCCGAAATCGTGCAGGCAGATGCGTCCGTCCTCGCACACCAGCAGGTTGCCGGGATGCGGATCGGCGTGGAACACGCCTTCGTGGAAGAACATCCACAGGTAGGCCTCCACCAGCGCGCGGGCCAGCCGCGGGCCTTGCGCGGCCAGCGCGGGGTCGTCGATGCGGCGGCCCGGCACCATCTCCTGCACCATCACCCACCCGGTGCAGAGGCCGTCGATCACCGCCGGCACCCGGATCTCGGGCGAGCCGCGGAAGATCTCGCCGAAGCGCTTGGTGTTGATCGCCTCCTGGCGGAAGTCGATCTCGCGCACCAGGTTGCGCGCCAGTTCGTCGACCAGCTCGAAGGGACGCAGCCGGCGCGCCGAGGGGATCAGCCACAGCACGCTGCGCAGGAACCAGCGCAGGATGCGGATGTCCTGCTCCATCGTGCGGCGGATGCCGGGCCGGCGCACCTTGACCACCACCGCGCGGCCGTCGGGCATCGTCGCGTGGTGCACCTGCGCGATCGAGCCGGCGGCAAAGGGCTGCGCCTCGAAGGACGCGAACACGCGCCCGATCGGACCCAGCGAGCGCTCCACCTCGCGGCGCGCCAGCGCGGCATCGAAAGGCTCCACGTGGTCCTGCAGCCGCTGCAGCTCGTGCACGTAGTCGTCGGGCAGGAACTCGCGGTGCAGGCTCACGCCCTGCCCCAGCTTCACGAAGGTGGTGCCGAGCCGTTCCAGCAGGCAGGCCAGGCGCCGCGCCGGCGACTCGTGCGTGCGCAGCACACCCACCTGGACCAGGATCCACCACAACAGCTGGCCCCAGAGGGCCAGGTTGATCCGCAGCAGCCGGCCGGCGATGTGCATCGCGCCTCAGCCTTCCGCCAGCGCCAGCGGCACCGACTGCAGGTGCTCCGCCACCGTGCAGGGCCAGCGATGGCGCTCCTCGATGGCGAGCCGCAGCCGGTCGGCCGCCAGCGGCTCTCCATGGGTGAGGAACACGCGCCGCGGGGCGCGCGGCAGCCGCCCGGCCCAGCGCAGCAACTCCTCGCGGTCGGCATGCGCGGAGAGGGACCCGAGGCTCACCACCTCGGCCCGCACCGGCACGTAGCCGCCGTGGATCTTGATCTCGTGCGCGCCCGCCGCCAGCGCCGCGCCGCGGGTGCCCGCCGCCTGGTAGCCCGCCAGCAGGATGGTGTTGCGGCGGTCCGGCGCGAAGGCCTTGAGATGGTGCACCACCCGCCCGCCGGTGGCCATGCCGCTCGCCGACACGATCACGGCCGGAAAGCGCAGGTCGTTGAGCTGCTGCGATTCCTCCACGGTGTTGATCACGCGCGCGGAGCGGCACATCAGCTCGCATTGCCGCGCGTCCAGCCGGTGCTCGTCGCGGTAGCGGTGGTAGATCTCCGTCACGTCGGCCGCCATCGGGCTGTTCAGGAACACCGGCAGGTCGGGGATGCGGCGGGCCTCCTTGAGTTGCGCCAGCAGGTACAGCAGCGCCTGCGCACGCCCGACGGCGAAGGCAGGCACGATCACGACACCGCCGCGCGCTGCCGTGCGCCGGACGGTCTCGGCCAGCACGGCGGCCACGTCCTCCGCCGGATGCAGCCGGTCACCGTAGGTCGATTCGAGCACCAGCCAGTCGGCGGCGGTCGGCGCGGCCGGCGGCGGCATCACGAGGTCGTGGTCGCGCCCGAGGTCGCCCGAGAACAGCACCGAGCCGCCTTTCCAGGCCACGTGCACGCTGGCCGCGCCGAGGATGTGGCCGGCGGGACTGAAGCGCATGGTGAGGCCCGGCACCGGCTCGAAAGCCTCGCCGAAAGGCCGGGCCCGCAGCAGCCGCAGCGCCGCGCGCGCATCCTGCTCGGTGTAGAGCGGCAGCGCCGGATGGTGCTTGGAGAAGCCGTGCCGGTTGGCGTAGAAGGCGTCCTCTTCCTGCAGGTGGCCGGAGTCGGGCAGCAGCAGGCGGGCGAGTTCGACGCTGGCATGCGTGGTGAACACGTTGCCCCGGAAGCCCTGTTTGGCCAGCGCCGGCAGGTAGCCGCTGTGGTCGATGTGGGCGTGGGTCAGCAGCACGGCATCGATGTCGCGCGCGGGCAGCGGCAGCAGGTCCCAGTTGCGCAGCCGCAGCTGCTTCAGGCCCTGGAACAGGCCGCAGTCCACCAGCACGCGCCGGCCCTCGTGCTCGAGCAGGTACCTGGAGCCGGTCACGGTGCCGGCCGCTCCGAGAAAGCTCAGTCGCATGGTGTCCTCTCCTCGACAGATTGCGCGTGGCACGAACCGGCCGGATTGACCCTCGTCAACGAGGCTGCAGGCGTAGACTGGCGCGCAGCAAGGAGACCGCCATGTCGCACGAGAAGTACGAGGAGTACCAGGACTGCATCGCCGCCTGCCATGCCTGCGTCGTCGCCTGCAACCACTGCGCGGCCTGCTGCCTGCAGGAAGCGCACGTGGAGCAGATGGTGCGCTGCATCGCGCTGGACAGCGACTGCGCGCAGATCTGCCAGCTCGCCATCTCCTTCATGGCCGGCGGCAGCGACCACGTGGCTGCGGTCTGCCGGCTGTGCGCGGACATCTGCGAAGTGTGCGGCGACGAGTGCGCCGAGCACGACATGGACCATTGCCAGCAGTGCGCCGAGGCGTGCCGCAGGTGCGCGGCGGCTTGCCGCGCCGTGGCGGGGTGAAGAAATCGCTGGGCTTCGGCGCTATCGCGCGCTCAGCACCAGCCCACGCAAACTCCGCAACTGCTCGCCTCTCGCAGGCTGGTGCTGAGCGCCTTGCCGCGGCGAGAGCCGCGGCAAGGCCCGAAGCCCAGCGCTTACGTCACCCCCAATACGCCTCCGACGCATACCGCCGGATCATCCGGTGGCTGTTGAAATACGAGCCATTCCGCGCGATGGCCGACTTCATGATCATCGACCACGCCGGCCCCTGCTCGTAGAACGTGGGCAGCACCGTCTGCTCCAGCTTTTCGTACAGCGAAGCCGCATGCCGGTGGGCATCCTGCTCGCCGGTGTCGGTACCGATGGCCCAGCCGGTGATGCCTTCCTCCCAGCCTTCGATCCACCAGCCATCCAGCACGCTGAGGCTGGGCACGCCATTGAGCGCGGCCTTCATGCCGCTGGTGCCCGAGGCCTCCAGCGGCGGCTGCGGCGTGTTGAGCCACAGGTCCACGCCCGCCACCATGCGGCGCGCAACCTCCAGCCGGTAGTCGGGCACGAACACCACCGGGATGGTGCCGGCGAGTTCGCGCGCCCACAGGTGCAGTTGCTCGATGTGGCGGTGGCCGGGCTGGTCGTGCGGGTGCGCCTTGCCCGCCACGATGACCTGGAAGGGAAAGCGGCGCGCGATCGCGCGCAGGCGTTCGAGGTCGGAGAACAGCAGGCCGGGCCGCTTGTAGTCCGTCATCCGGCGCGCGAAGCCGATGGTGAAGTGCATCGGGTCGAGCCGCGCGCCGCCCTCCAGCCCCGCCACCGAATCCAGCAGCGACTGCTTGGCCTGGTTGTGCGCCGACGCGATCTCCTCCTGCGGGATGCGCAGCGCGCGCACCAGCAGCTCGGGCTCGTGCACCCACTGCGGGATGTAGCGGTCGTACAGGGCCTGGAACGCCTCCGAGGTCCAGCGCTGCGCGTGCACGCCGTTGGTGATGGCGTGCACCTCGTAGCCGGGGAACAGGGCGCGCGAGGTCTCCGCGTGGCGGCCCGCGACGCCGTTCACCCAGCCGCAGGTGGCGAGCGCCAGCCGCGTCATGTTCAGCCGCTCCGGGCCGCCCAGCGAACGCAGGATGCGCGGATCGACCAGGCCGCCCAGCCACTGTTCGGCCAGCGGGTAGGCATAGCGGTCATGCCCCGCTTCCACCGGCGTGTGGGTGGTGAACACGCAATGGCGGCGCACGTCCTGGATCGCTTCGTCGAGCAGCGGTCCGCTCGCCTCGGCGGCGCCGAGCTCGCGCAGCAACTCCAGCGTCAGCAGCGCCGAGTGGCCTTCGTTGAGGTGGTACTTCTGCACCCGCAGGCCCAGGGTGCGCAGCATGCGCACGCCGCCCACGCCGAGCACGATCTCCTGCCGCAGCCGGTACGTCGTGTCGCCGCCGTACAGCCAGTGCGTGAGCGTGCGGTCTTCCTCGTTGTTCTCCGGCAGGTCGGTATCGAGCAGGATCACCGGTACGCCCATCTGCGCGCGCCGCGCCGAGGGCACGTCGTACTGCCAGGCGCCGAGCCACACGTCGCGGCTGCCCACACGCACCACCACCTTGTACGGCAGGCGCCGGCAGCGCAGGGCGGGATCCCAGTGCTCCGGCCGCTCGACCTGGGCGCCGTCCTGGATCTCCTGCCGGAAGTAGCCCGCGCGGCTGGCGAGCGTAACGCCCACCATCGGCACGCCGAGGTCGGCGGCGCTGCGCATCATGTCCCCCGCGAGAACGCCGAGGCCGCCGCTGTAGGTGGGAATGCCCTCCTCGAGGGCGATCTCCATCGAGAAGTAGGCGATGACCGGTAGAGTTGTTCGTGTCGGGCCCATCCCGCGGATGGTAGTTCGGATGACCGCGCAAGGGATCGGGCGTTGCGCGGATGCCGCTGCCCGCGGCCGAGCTGGAACGCGGCCACCATAATCCCGCCATGACTTCCTCCATCACGGACGTGGCGGGCATCGAGGTCGGCCACTGCACCGACGCGCGCCGCCCCACGGGCTGCACGGTGGTGCTGGCGCGCGGCAGTGCCGTGGCCGGCGTCGACGTGCGCGGCGCCGCCCCCGGCACCCGCGAGACCGACCTGCTGCAGCCGGCCAACACCGTGGAGCGCGTGCACGCGGTGCTGCTCTCCGGCGGCAGCGCCTGGGGCCTGGACGCCGCCAGCGGCGTGATGCGCTGGCTGGACGAACAGGGCATCGGCCTGGCCGTCGGCCCCGCGCGCGTGCCCATCGTGCCCGCGGCCGTGCTGTTCGACCTGCCGCTGGGCGACCATCGCATCCGGCCGGACGCCGCCGCCGGCTATGCCGCCTGCCAGGCCGCGTCGCGCCAGCCGCCGGTAGAAGGCAACGTGGGTGCCGGTGCGGGCGCCGTGGTGGGCAAGGTGTTCGGCCTGCAGCGCGGCATGAAGGGCGGCATCGGCTCGGCCTCGGTGACCGTCGACGGCGTCACCGTCGGCGCGATCGTGGCCGTGAATGCGCTCGGCGACGTGGTCGATCCCGACACCGGCCGGCTGCTGGCCGGCGCGCGCAGCGCCGACGGCACGCAGCTGCTCGACACGCGGCGCGCCCTGCTGCGCGGCGAGCTGGCGCAGTCGGTGCTGGCCGGCACCAACACCACCATCGGCGTGATCGCCACCGACGCCGTGGTCACCAAGGCGCAGGCCGCGCGGCTCGCGACCGCCGGGCACGACGGGCTGGCGCGCACCATCAACCCGGCGCACACGCTGTTCGACGGCGACACGCTGTTCGCCCTCGGCACCGGCGCGAGCGGCCGCAGCCCCGGCATGATGACGCTGGCCACCATGGCGGCCGAGGCCTGCGCGCTCGCGGTGCTGCGGGCCGTGCGTGCCGCGCGCGGCATCCGCGTCGGCGACCTGCAGCTGCCCGCGTGCGGCGAGCTCGGATGAGGCCGGTGCGGATCTTGCGCCACACGCTGCTGTCCCTGCGCGACCTGCTGATCTCGGCCGGTCCGGTGGCGCTGCTCGCGGTCGGACTGCTGGTGCTGTCGTACTGGTGGCTGGACCCCAACCCGCCCAAGAAGGTCACGCTGGCCACCGGCCCGGCGCAAAGCGCCTACGAGGAATTCGGCAAGCGCTACCAGAAGGCGCTCAAGGCCTATGGCATCGACGTGGTGCTGGTGTCCAGCGACGGCTCGCCCAGCAACCTGCGGCTGCTGCGCGGCGGCAAGGCGGACCTCGGCTTCGTGCAGGGCGGCGGCAGCGAGCGCAGCGCCACGGAGGAAAGCGGCATCGTCTCGCTGGGCAGCCTGTTCCTCGAGCCGGTGTGGCTGTTCTACCGGGAGGATTCCGTCAAGGAGATCCCCGGCGGCACGCTCGCGTCGCTCACGCAGCTGAAGGAGCTGCGGGTCAACATCGGCTCCCGCGGCAGCGGCGCGCCCAACCTGATGCGGCGGCTGCTGGAAGCCAACCGGCTCGATCCGTCGCGGCTCAAGCTCACCCGGCTGGACCAGACGGCGGCCACCATGGGCCTGCTCGATGGGCAACTGGATGCGATCGTGTTCGCCTCCGCGCCCGAGTCGCTGATGGTGCAGATGCTGCTGCAGACGCCGGGTGTGAAGCTGATGGACTTCGCGCAGAGCGACGCCTATTCGCGCCGCTTCCCCTTCCTGACCCCGGTGGTGCTGCCGCGCGGCATCGTCGACCTCGCCAAGGACCTGCCGCCGCAGGACATCCGGCTGGTGTCGACCACCACCTCGCTGCTGGCGCGCGAGGGCACGCATCCGGCGCTGCTGCAGCTGTTCGCGCAGGCGGCGCGCGACCTGCACAGCCCCGCCGGCTGGTTCAACCGCGCCGGCAGCTTCCCCAACACGGAGCACAGCGAATACCCGGTGTCGAGCGAGGCGGAGCGCGCCTACCGCTCCGGCAAGCCCTTCCTGCAACGCTGGCTGCCCTTCTGGCTGGCCAACCTGGTGGAGCGCATGTGGCTGGTGCTGGGCATCATCATCGCGGTGCTGCTGCCGCTGTCGCGGATCGTCCCGCCGCTGTACCAGTTCCGCATCCGCTCGCGCGTGTTCCGCTGGTACGGCCAGCTGCGCGACCTGGAGAACCGCTTGCACGCGGAGCCGCAGCAGGCGGGCGAAGTGGTGCGCGAACTCGACGAACTCGACGAGCGCGTGGGCCGCATCAGCGTGCCGCTGTCGTATGCCGACGAGCTCTACGCGCTGCGCAACAACATCGACGTGGTGCGCAGGAAGGCGGCGGGGCTGTAGGGGTCAAAAACCAAACAGCCGGACGCAAAGGACGCGAAAGATACGCAAAGGACGCAAAAGAAATCCTCGGGGTTTTCTTTGCGTCCTTTGCGGAACCTTTGCGTTCTTTGCGTCCGGCTGTTGCTGCAGTTCGTCCTCAGTCGCCGCGCCCGAACGCCGCGGTCATCATGCCCGGATTCGCCATCCGGCCGCGCAGTTGCGCCAGCTGCGCATCCAGCTCCGCCGCTTCGCGCGCACCGATGCGCGCGTTCGCGATGTGCCGCCGCGTCTCGATCGGCAGCTTCTTGGTGTTGCGGCCGTTCCAGGCCGCCCGGCCCTTGGACGACAGGTTGTAGTAGATCGACACGCCCTCGCGCAGCTTCAGCGCGTACTGCTCGGGCGAGAGCTTCAGGCCGGAGATGCGCTTCGCGCTCCACTTGGCCGCGTCCTTCAGGTGCACGGCCAGCGCGTGCACGGCCTGCACCGGATCGGTGGGGTCCGTCAGGCCGACGGCCTTGGCGGTGGCCGGCTCGAACTGCGCGATGCCGAGGTTGGGCGTGCCGTCCTTGCTCGCGCCCATGCGCGGGATCCAGGACGTTTCGGCGTTGATGATGCCGTACACGTCGCGGTAGCTCAGCCCCACTTCCGACAGGCCGGCGTGTTGCGCGGCGGCCTTGGCCAGCAGCAGGCGCGAAGGCACGTCGGGCGTCTTCAGGGCCTGGCCCGCGTAGCGCACCGGCAGCCACTTGAGGCGCGCACGGAGCTGGTCGTAATAGCTGGGCTTGACCGAGGCGAACGTGGTGGCGGGAGCGGCCGCCACCTGCACGGCCTGGGCCGCAGCGGGCGCTTCGGCGACCTTCCCGGCGTGCGACCGCTGAGCCAGGGTGTCCGACACAGGTGCGGGCGAGCTGCCCACCGACGCCGTGAGCCCCACGCTCACCAGGCCGGCCAGCATCGCGACGGAAACAGCTCCCGCAGTAACGCGCTCTTTCATTCCCTGGTCCCCTGCTCGAAAGTTGCAAACAAGACTTACAGACGGACCGTGTCGGAGAAAGTTCGGACGGGGGCGGGGTGACGTCCTACAGGGGCCCTAATTGTGAAAAACTCATGCGCTGAGGGGGTGCGGCGGCCGTTCCTGCTGCTGAGGCAAGGGGCTGCGCGAACCATGCAAGCGGGCGCGGAGCGCTGTTGTTTTCCGCGCCACGCCTCAGTGGTAGCTCGTGCGTTTTCGGGTGAACGGCTACTACCATGCGCTTATGCAAGGAGCCGCCATGTCCCCTTATGGTTGCATCGTGGAATGGTCCCGCGGAGAGGCGCCGTTCACCGACGGCCAGTACAGCCGCGCGCACGCGTGGCGCTTCGACGGCGGCGCGGTGGTGCGTGCATCGAGCTCGCCGCATGCGGTGCGCGTGCCCTGGTCGGATCCGCAAGGGGTGGACCCGGAGGAGGCGCTGGTCGCCGCCGCCTCCAGCTGCCACATGCTGTGGTTCCTGTCGCTGGCCGCCGAACAGGGCTATGTGGTGGACAACTACAGCGACGCCGCGGAGGCGCAGATGGGGCCGATCGGCTTCGGCCGCCAGGGCATCCTGAAGATCCTGCTGCATCCGCAGGTCACCTTCTCGGGCGCGCGCACTCCCGACGATGGGGCGGTGCGGCAGTTGCACGAGGTGGCGCACGAGCGCTGCTACATCGCCAATTCGCTGCGCAGCGAGATCCGCGTCGAGGGCGGCTGGCGCATGGCCGACGCTTCCTAGCGATGGCCCGCCAGCTCAGAGGCTGTTGCGCCACGCCGCGCGGGCCACGGCGTCGAGGGCGCCCTCCACCACCGGGTGCGCGGACACCAGGCGCACGGCGCCTTGCGCCAGCATGTGATCGAGCTTGCGGCGCGTCATCGAACGCGTGGCGCCGGCGGCGTTGGTGAACATGAACAGCAGGCCGTGCGGGCTGGCCCACGTGAGCTGCCAGCGCTCCCAGTCCTCGCCCAGCAAATCCACGAAGGAACCGACCGCGAGATCCTGCACCGGCAGCGCGTCGGGCTCCGCCGCAGTGGCCGCCGGCGCCGCCGGCGGGTCGGGCACGTAGCCGGATTCGTGCATTTCCAGCGGCGCCAGCCAGGTGCTGACGCGCTCCGGCCCGCGCGGCTCGGCGACCCGCGACGCGCTGCCCGTGGCGGCCGACAGCGCGAGTTCGCGCAAGGCCCCCAGCAGGGTCACCCAGCGCTGCGTGTCGGCAGGCAGGTAGTCGATGCTCGCGAGCCCTTCGCGGATGCGCTGCAGCACCTGCGGGTGCTGGTGCGCCACGCGTCCCACCAGCGCGGGCTGCACGCTCCACAGCACCGTCTTCACCACCCAGCCGAAGCCGCCCGGATCCTCCTGTGCCGCCAGGTTGGTCAGCCGCGCCTGGGCCAGCACCTGGGCCCAGGGCCCGGTGAGGAAGGCCAGCGCCTCCGCCGGCGCGCCCTGCGCTTCCTCGCGGCGCAGGATCTCGCGGCCCATGCGCTCGGCCAGCAGGTTGCGCTGCTCCGCGCGCATCAGCGCACGGACCGCCCGTTCGCGGTTGCGGCGCCCGCGCGGCTGCGCCTCGTCCCAGGCCTCCTGCAGCGCCAGCAGTGCGATCTCGAACGCCTCGGGGCCGCTCGCGCGTGCCTCCAGCAGGGCGTCGGTGGCCTGCTGGAGGGCGTCCATGAAGGCGGGAAAGCCCGCCTCGTGCGGCGAGCTCCAGGCCAGGCTGCGCTGGGTGATCTCCTCCAGCAACTGGCGCGCCGGATGCGAGCGGTCGCTGAAGAAGCGCGGGTCGGCCAGCGCCAGCCGCAGCAGCGGCGGCTCCAGCTCGCGCACCACGGTGCGCACGCCGGGCAGCAGCCGCGGATCGGCCACCAGGTTCTCCACCATCAGGTGGACGACTTCGAGCCCCAGCTCCTGCGCGGGCTGGCGGGCCTGCTGGCGCAGCGCCTCGCGGAAGGCAGCGAGGCTGTCGCGCTCGCGCCCCGGCATGGCGGCCTGGCGCTGCCGCAGCTGCAGCATCAGCTGGTCGACCTTGCGCAGGTCCTGCACCATCTGCAGGGCGGCGGGAACGGTGTGCGAGAACTCGGTCTCGGCGAACACCGCGGCGCCGCCTTGCGCCGCCCCGCCCGCCTCCGCCTCGCCGGCCGCTGCCGCCTCGCCGGCCGCTGCCGCCTCGCCCGCCATCAGCTTGCGCAGCTCGCGGATCGTGAGCTGGGTGGCGCGGTCCAGGTCGTCCTGCGTCACCGCCTGCTGCGGCCGCTGCGCGGCTTCCTCCGGCTGCAGGCGCTGCGCCATCTGCGCGTAGGTGCGCGCGAGTTCCGGCGCCATCAGCAGCGGCAGGTGCCGCAGCCAGCGCCGCCGCACCGCGGGCGAGACGGGGCTCTGGCGCGCCAGCCGGTAGATGCTGCGCACGTACACCTCGGGCCGCAGCGGATGGCGCTGGGCGCCGCCCACCGGCGTGAGCTGCGCCGCCGCCAGCGTGTGCTCCAGTTCCAGCAGCTGCGGCCGCACGGCCTGCTCCAGCGCGCCGCAGGCGCGCACCAGGTCCGCGTTGTCCTGCAGCTGCTCGTCGCCGAGCAGGGCCAGCGATTCGAAGCTGAGGGGCGAGCCGCGGTCGCCGGCGATGGCGTGGGCGAACTCGGTCAGCAGCGCCTGCGGGAAATCCTCGACGAGGGTGTGCTGGCGCTCGCGCAGCACGTCCAGGGCTTCATGGAGCAAGCCGCGTTCGACCACGTCACCGAGGGCCGCGGCGGCCTGCGGCAGCTCGCGCAGCGCGCGCGCGAGCGTCGAGCGCATCAACTCCGCCCCCTGGACGGCGGCGTCCTTGATGCAGGCCCGGTAGAGCGCCTGGAACTGCGGCTGCTGTGTGCCGCGCATCGCGGCGGGCCCTCCTCGTCGTTGTTCCGGACCCCGCCGCGGCGGGGGTGGCGTCCCGGTCCCGCCTGGGCGGGGAGGCACGGGGGACGAGGATGAAGCCGCAGCCGCGGCGTCAGCTCGTCATTTCAGAGCTTTATAGCGCACCCGGTGCGGCCTTGCACCTTCCTCGCCCAGGCGCTTCTTCTTGTCGGCCTCGTATTCCTGGTAGTTGCCGTCGAAGAACACCCACTTGCCCTCGTCCTCCGCGGCCAGGATGTGGGTGGCGATGCGGTCCAGGAACCAGCGGTCGTGGCTGATCACCATCACGCTGCCGGCGAATTCCAGCAGGGCGTCTTCCAGCGCGCGCAGCGTTTCCACGTCCAGGTCGTTGGAGGGTTCGTCCAGCAGCAGCACGTTGGCGCCCTGCATCAGCGTCTTGGCCAGGTGCAGCCGGCCACGCTCGCCGC
Source organism: Ramlibacter sp. (assembly GCF_035706265.1). Lineage (GTDB taxonomy): Bacteria > Pseudomonadota > Gammaproteobacteria > Burkholderiales > Burkholderiaceae_C > Ramlibacter. The sequence continues at coordinate 19,425 of NZ_DASSVG010000455.1, forward strand.
CGGACAGCGTGCCGACCTTCTTCTGCTGGTCGCCGCCGTTGAAGTTGAAGCGGCCGCAGTAGGCGCGGCTGGCCATCTGGAACTTGCCGACGGTGATGATGTCGAGGCCGCCGGAGACGTCCTCCCACACGGTCTTGTCGTTGGCCAGCGCGTCGCGGCTCTGGTCGACGAAGGCGAGCTTGACGGTCTTGCCGATCTTCACCTCGCCCGCATCCGGCTGCTCGCGCCCGGCGATCATCTTGAACAGCGTGGACTTGCCCGCGCCGTTGGGGCCGATGATGCCGACGATGGCACCGGCGGGGACCTTGAAGCTCAGGTTGTCGATCAGCTGGCGGTCGCCGAAGCCCTTGGAGACGTTGACGAACTCGATCACCTCGTGGCCCAGGCGTTCGGCCACCGGGATGAAGATCTCGTTGGTCTCGTTGCGCTTCTGGTATTCGACGTCGGACAGTTCCTCGAAGCGCGCCAGGCGCGCCTTGCTCTTGGACTGGCGGCCCTTGGCGTTCTTGCGCACCCACTCCAGCTCGCGCTTCATGGCCTTGGCGTGCGCTTCCTCGCCCTTCTGCTCCGCCTCCAGGCGCGCTTCCTTCTGCTCCAGCCAGGTGGAGTAGTTGCCCTTCCACGGGATGCCCACGCCGCGGTCCAGTTCCAGGATCCACTCGGCGGCGTTGTCCAGGAAGTAGCGGTCGTGCGTGACGCCCACCACCGTGCCGGGGAAGCGGCTGAGGAACTGCTCCAGCCACTCCACCGATTCGGCATCGAGGTGGTTGGTGGGTTCGTCCAGCAGCAGCATGTCGGGCTTGGACAGCAGCAGGCGGCACAGCGCCACCCGGCGCTTCTCGCCGCCGGAGAGGTTCTGGATCACCGCGTCCCAGGGCGGCAGGCGCAGGGCGTCGGCGGCGATCTCGAGCTGGTGCTCGTGGTCGCTCTCGGCGCCGGCGGCGGCGATGATCGCCTCCAGCTTCTGCTGCTCCTCGGACAGGGCGTCGAAGTCGGCGTCGGGTTCGGCGTAGGCGGCATAGACCTCTTCCAGCCGCTTCTTGGCATCCATCACCTCGCTCATGCCGCCCTCGACCGCCTGGCGCACGGTCTCCTCGGGATTGAGCTGCGGCTCCTGCGGCAGGTAGCCGATCTTGAGGCCCGGCATGGGCACGGCCTCGCCTTCGATCTCCTTGTCGAGGCCGGCCATGATCTTCAGCAGCGTCGACTTGCCCGAGCCGTTCAGGCCCAGCACGCCGATCTTGGCACCGGGGAAGAAGCTGAGGGAGATGTCTTTCAGGATCTGCCGCTTCGGCGGCACGATCTTGCCGACGCGGTTCATGGTGTAGACGTACTGGGCCATAGTTCTGTTCTGCGGGAAACCATCGATTATCCCGCATCACGAAATCCGGCACGTCGCGTCCGGGAGTTCGGCCTGCTTCAGCCCTGCGGCGGGCGCTCGACGCTGTGCTTCAACGCCGCCTGGGCGACCTGGTCGAGGGCCTCGTCGACCACCGGGCGATCGGCCACCACCCGCAGCTGGCCGTTGCTGCGCAGCTTGTCCATCGTGCGGCGCGACATGGAGTGCGCGGCGCCGCCGAGGGAGGTGAACATGAACAGCGTCGCATGCGGGCTGCACCAGGTGAGCTGCGCGCGCACCCAGTCGCCCTTGATCCGGATCTCCACCCAGGCGCCGATGCGCAGGTCCTCGGGCCCCGCCACCGCCGCTTCGGCCACCGCCTCGGGCGCCCGGCCGGCCAGCGGGCGCACGCGCGCCGTGTCCTGCTCCGCCCGCAGCTGCTCCTGGCGCGGCGCCTCGGGCGAGGCCACGTAGCCCGGATCGAGGTCGGCTTCCTCCTCGATGAAGCCGGACTCCTGCGCCTCTTCGTCGTCCAGCCAGAGCTGCGCATCCTCCTCGGCGCCTTCGGGGAACTGGGAGGGCTCGGCCCAGGCGGCGTCGGCCGCGGCCTGGATGGTGTGGTCCCGGCCTTCCTGCACCGCGGCGCGGTGCAGCGTGATCAGGTGGTCGAAGAAGCGCTGGGTCAGCTCCGGCGGATAGCCGATGCGCCCCAGGCCCTCGCGCAGCCGCTGCAGCAGCCCCGGGATCATCTGCACCAGGCGGCGGGCGCGACCGCGCTGGGCGGTGGTCTTCTGCACGCTCCAGATCAGGTCGTCGACCATCGCCCGGTAGCCGTAGGGATCGGAGGAGCCGTCGTCGCAACTGAGCTGCGCCTCGGCCACCACCTGCGCCCACGCATTGCGCAGGAAGTCGCGGATGAAATCGGCGACGTCCAGGTCGTCCAGGCTGGCGGTGAATTCGGCCGCCAGCTTCTGCGCCAGCAGGTTGCGCTGTTCCGCGTGCAGCAGCGCGCGCGCCGCTTCCTCGCGCTTCTGGCGCGCGCCCTGGTCCTGCTCGGTCCACTGGGCCTGCAGTTCGTCCAGCATCTCGCCGAAGGTGTCGGCGTCCATCACCTTGCTCTCCAGCCAGCGGCCGACCTTCTGCAGCGAGTCGACGAAGCGGGCCCAGGCCGGATCCTCCTCGGAGGCAAAGGCCAGGCTGCGCTGCACGATGCGATCGAGCAGCTGGCGCGCCGGGTGGTTGCGGTCGCTGAAGAAGCGCGAGTCTTCCTTGGTGAGGCGCTGCACCGCGGGCTCGAGGGCCTTCAGGTGGTGCTTGAGCGAGGGCAGCAGCCGCCGGTCGTCCAGCAGGTTGTCGAACATGAGGCGGACGACCTCTTCGCCCAGCTGCTGGCCGATGCGTGCCGGGGGCGCGGGCTCCTTGCCCACCTCGGCCAGCATGTCCACCGGCTGCTCCGCCGCCGGCGCCGGCTTGCTGCGCTGTTCCAGCCGCTTGACCAGTTCGTCGGTTTTCTTCAGGTCCTGCAGCAGCGCCATGGAGGCCGGCAGGGTGTGCAGGAATTCCGCCTTGCGCGGCTGGTCGAAGTCGCCTGCCAGCAGCTTGCGCAGGCGGTCGAGCGTCAGCAGCGTCTTGGCCACCGTCTCCGTCACCGGCGCACCGCTGGCGCCCGTGCTCTTGTTGATGCGCCCGCCGATCGGCACGGCCGGCTCGACCCCGGTGGAGCGCAGCCAGTGCGCCAGTTCGCGGTAGAGCTTGCGCAGCTGCACGCCCAGCAGGCCGGCCGCCGGCGTGATCAGCGCCTCGCGGGTGCTCGCCTCGCGCACGTGCTCGGCCAGCGTGTGCTGCAGGGCGCGCACGAAGACCTCGGGCCGCAGCGGATTGAGCCCGGGCTGGATGGTGCGCCAGCCGAGCATCGTGCTGATCAGGGCGTCCAGCGCCGGCAGCGTGTCGTCCACCGACAGGGCGACTTCCTGCTGGGCGCGCGCGATCTCGATGCTCTGGTCGAGCTCGTCGTCCTCGAACAGTTGCAGGTCCTGGAAGCGCAGCACCTCGGTGGCGGTCTGGTCCTTGCCGCCGCCCTCGTACACCAGCCGCGTGAGTTCGTCGATGAAGGTCTTCTTCACCGCCGGCGCCCGGGCCCGCAGCTCCTGGATGGCCGCCTTCACGGGCAGCGCCTGCAGCGCCAGCAGGCGTTGCGCGCCGGTGGCGCTGGTGCCCAGCTCCAGGCCTTGCAGCACCTGGGCGACCAGGGGCTCCGCCTGTTGCAGCATGGCCCCCAGGCAGTCGCTCAGGGACGGCTGCAGGGCGGTGGGATCGTCGGAGACGCCCAGCCGGAGCTTCATTGTCTTGGCCATGTGTGGGATTGCCCGCGGTGCTCATCCGGATTATGGGTGAGCAGGGGGCGCGCGCCAATTTCCAGCCGGACCGGTGACGGTTTGAAACCGATGCGCGGTGCGCCGGCGCAACGCCGGTGCCGAGCACGCCGCCGCCATCCATGCGACAATACGTCCTTCTCGCGGCTCCCCAGTTGCCCGCGAGCTCAGCGTTTCGCTGGGGACGAGGCAGGCTCCGACGCCTGCCGGCTCCCGCCCCCTAGACCTCATCTGCCTTGACTGGATCCGGCCCGCGCGGCCCGGAACGGCCGATGCCCCAGCGCCGGGAATGGCGCTTTGTTGTCCAATGAATTTTGACGAACTGAATCTTGCTCCCGCCATCCTCAAGGCTGTCCACGAGCAAGGCTACGAAACTCCCACTCCCATCCAGGCCCAGGCCATTCCCGCCGTGCTGGCGGGCCACGACCTGCTGGCCGGCGCCCAGACCGGCACCGGCAAGACGGCCGCCTTCACCCTGCCCATGCTGCACAAGCTGAGCAAGGGCCAGGGCAAGACCAACAAGTTCGGCAAGGACGGCATCGCCGCCCTGGTGCTCACGCCCACGCGTGAACTCGCCGCGCAGGTCGAAGAGTCCGTCCGGACCTACGGCAAGTACCTGCCGCTCACCTCCACGGTGATCTTCGGCGGTGTGGGCATGAACCCGCAGATCGACCGCATCCGCGCCGGCGTCGACATCCTCGTCGCCACGCCGGGCCGCCTGCTCGACCTGCAACAGCAGGGCCACCTGGACCTGTCCACCGTCGAGATCCTGGTGCTGGACGAAGCCGACCGCATGCTCGACATGGGCTTCATCCACGACGTGAAGAAGGTGCTGGCCCTGGTGCCGAAGGAAAAGCAGAGCCTGCTGTTCTCCGCCACCTTCAGCGACGAGATCGTGGAGCTGGCCAACGGCCTGCTGCGCGAGCCGCAGCGCATCCAGGTGACGCCGCGCAACACCACCGTGCAGCGCATCACGCAGGTGGTGCATCCGGTCGGCCGCAACCGCAAGAAGGAACTGCTGGCCCACGTGATCCAGGAGCACGACTGGTCGCAGGTGCTGGTGTTCACCCGCACCAAGTTCGGCGCCAACCACGTGGCCGACTTCCTCGCCAAGAAGGGCATCACCGCGATGGCCCTGCACGGCAACAAGAGCCAGACCGCGCGCACCCAGGCGCTGGCCGGCTTCAAGAGCGGCGAGATCCGCGCCCTGGTGGCCACCGACATCGCCGCCCGCGGCATCGACATCGACGACCTGCCGCACGTGGTGAACTACGAGATCCCCAACGTGCCGGAAGACTACGTGCACCGCATCGGCCGCACCGGCCGGGCCGGCCGCGAAGGCCAGGCCGTGTCGCTGGTCTGCCTGGACGAGGAAGGCTTCATGCAGGAGATCGAGCGCTTCACCAAGCAGGACATCCCGGTGCAAGTGGTCGAGGGCTTCGGTCCCGAGGCAGGCGAGCAGGCCGAGCCGATCGCCATGGGCCGCCAGGTGCTGTGGGGCGGCAAGGGCCGTCCGCCCTCGCGCGAGGTGATGAACGCCGCGGCCAAGGCGGCGCGCAGCGAGATGATGCAGCGCATCCGCGAGAACAAGGACAAGCAGGGCCAGGGCGGCGGCGGCCGTTCCGCGCGCAACGGCAACGGCGCTTCCGCCGGTGGCCAGCCGGCCCGCAACGCCAACGGCGGTTCCGCCAATGGCCAGTCGGCCCGCAACGGCAACGGCAATGGCCGCACCAAGCCGCAACAGCCTCAGGGCGGCCCCGCACGCAGCGCGAAGCCCGCCGACGGCGCGCGCAACGGCAACCGCCAGAACGGCCACAACGGCCAGAACGGCAACGGCCAGCGCGCCGCGCGCGACGAGGACCGCGACGACCGCATGCCGCGCAACGTGGACCCGCTGCGCACCAACCTGCCCGGCCGCCGCGACATGACCGGCGTGAAGCGGGTCAGCGCCGGCGGCCAGCCGGACCCGACGCGCACCAGCATCGACAGCATGGCGGCCGGCGAACGCCGCAACCGCGGCCGCGGCGGCAATCCCGCCCGCAACTTCGGCCGCTGAGCCAGCAGCCATGAGCGCGCCCGCCAGCCGTCGCGTGCTGCTCGCGGGCGCCACCGGGCTGGTCGGGCGGGAACTCCTGCGCGGCCTGCTGGCCGACGACACGGTCGCGGCGGTCCATGCGCTGGTCCGCCGCCCGCCCGGGGTGCAACACCCCAGGCTGACGGTCCACACCGTCGACTTCGCGGCGCTGCCGCCGCTGCCCACCCTCGATGAAGCCTACCTCGCGCTCGGCACCACCATCAAGGCGGCCGGCAGCGAGGCAGCCTTCCGCGCGGTCGATTTCGATGCCAATCTCGCCGCCGCCTGCGCCGCGCAGGTGGCCGGCGCGCGCCGCATCGGCCTCGTGAGTGCGATGGGCGCCGATGCCCGCTCGCGCATCTTCTACAGCCGCGTGAAAGGCGAGCTGGAGGAGGCGCTGGCGGGGCTCGGCTTCGAAGGCCTCGTCATCGCCCGCCCTTCCCTGCTGGTGGGCGACCGCGCGGCGCTGGGCCAGCCCGAACGCCGCGGCGAGAAGATCGGCGAGCAGGTCGGCCGCTGGCTCAAGCCCCTCGTGCCCGCGAACTACCGCCCGATCACCGCGGCGCAGGTCGCGGGTGCGCTGCTGCGCGCGGTGCCCACCGCGCGCGGGCAGCAGGTGCTCCTTTCAGGGCAGATGCAGGCTTCGTAGAAGGCTGGCGCTGACCGCGCGCGAAGCGCGCCGGAAGCCCAGCGCTCGCGGCGCTCGCGCATCGCTGGGCTTTCGCTTCGCTCCAGCGCCAGCCTACCTGCGGCGCTCCAGGGCCAGCTACCTGCGGCGCTCCAGCGCCAGCCCGCCGCGCCAGTCTGCAAACATTCCACTTCCATCGCTGCGCGGGTTTTCCCGCGCCGACCTGCACGCGCGGGTGCATTGCTGATGACGCGCCATTTTTTCCATGCTACAAGGTGCGTCGCTCTTGATCATCCGC
>NZ_DASSVG010000456.1:0-2242 GCF_035706265.1 Ramlibacter sp.
GCCCGACTACCTCAATGCGCAGCTCGGCGCCTGGCGCAACGGCCAGCGGCCCTCGCTGGCGCCCGACTGCATGGCGGAGATCGCCCGCCGGCTCTCGCCCGAGGACCTGTCCGCCGTCACCAGCTTCCTGGCCGCGGAGCCCCTGCCCAAGGATCCGCATCCGGCCGCCGCGCCCGGCAGCGAGCCGCCGCCGAAGAAGAAGGGCCGCAGGAGCCGCAAGGCGGCGGCCCCGCCCCCCGCGCCGGAGCCGCCGCCCATGCGCTGCGGCTCGGCCCAGCCGCCCGTGGCAGGAAGCGCCCGATGATCGTGCGGCGCGTGCTCTGGACCGTCGCCGGCCTGCTGCTGGCCCTGGCGGCTTTCGTGTGGATGTTCAACTACTGGGGCGGCGCGCGGGTGCACGACAAGCCGCCCTCGGCGCCGCCGACGCGCGAGCAGGTGGCGCGCGGCGCCTACCTCGCCCGCGCCGGCAACTGCATGCTGTGCCACACCGAGCGCGGCGGCGCGGCCTATGCGGGCGGGCGCGCGATCGAGACGCCCTTCGGCACCGTCTACGCAAGCAACATCACGCCCGACGCCGAGACCGGCATCGGCGCCTGGTCGGCCGCGCACTTCCGCCGCGCGATGCACGAGGGCCGCTCGCGCGACGGCCACCTGCTGATCCCGGCCTTCCCCTACACCCATTTCACGCGCGTGAGCGGTGCCGACGTCGACGCGCTGTTCGACTACCTGCGCAGCCTGCCGCCGGTGAACAAGCCGAACCGGCCGCACCGGCTGCGCTGGCCCTACAGCACGCAGGCGGCGCTGGCCGTGTGGCGGGCGCTGTATTTCCGCCCCGACCGCTACGAGGAGGACGCCTCGCGCACGCCGGAATGGAATCGCGGTGCCTACCTGGTGCAGGGCCTGGGCCACTGCGGCGCCTGCCACACGGCGCGCAACGCGCTGGGCGGCATGCAGGACATGCTGGACCTCTCGGGCGGGCTGATCCCGATGCAGAACTGGTACGCGCCTTCGCTCGCGACCCCCGGCGAAGCCGGCGTGGCCGATTGGCCGATCGAGGAGATCCAGCAGCTGCTGGCCACCGGCAGCGCGCCGCGCGGCACCGTGCTGGGCCCGATGGCGGAAGTGGTGCTGCACAGCACGCAGTACCTGGAGCCCTCGGACCTGCGCGCGATGGCCGTGTACCTCAAGAGCCTGCCGCCGGCGCCGGGCGACTCCGATCCGCGCGAGCTGCCGCAAGCCCCCGCGCAGATGGTTCAGCGCGGGGCGAAGATCTACGAGGACCGCTGCGCCGCCTGCCACGGCGAGCAGGGCGAGGGCGTGCCCCATGCGTATCCGGCCCTGAAGGGAAATCGCGCCGTGACGCTGCCGGTGACGGCCAACCTGGTGCAGGTGGTGCTGAATGGCGGCTTCGCGCCGGCCACGCGCGGCCAGCCGCGCCCCTTCGGCATGCCCCCCTTCGCGCCGGTGCTGTCGGATGCCGATGTCGCCGCCGTGCTCACCTACATCCGGTCGACGTGGGGCAACCGCGCCGCGCCGGTGAGCGAACTGACGGTCGCGCAGCAGCGGGCCAGCCGGCGCGAGTAGGCCGGGCCCACAATCCGCGCATGCTGCTGCGACGCGTCGAACTGCCGCCCGAAGTGCCCGGCCAGCTCTGGCTGGGGCCGATGCCCGGTCGCTTCCAGGCCTGGAACGCCTTCACGGCAGAGGCGCAGCGCTGCGGCCTGGGCCTGGTGGTGTGCCTCACGCCGCGGCCCGAGCTGGCGGAGCTCTCGCCCGACTACCACGCGGCGATCGGCGGCGGCCGGCTGCCGTTCCGCTGGCTGCAGGTGCCGATGCGCAACTTCGGCGTGCCGGAGGACCCGGCCGCGTTCCGCCGCGACGTGGCGGCCATCGCCGACACGCTGCGCGAAGGCAAGGCGGTGCTGCTGCACTGCGCCGCCGGCGTGGGCCGCACCGGCGCCGCCGCCGCCTGCGTGCTCAAGGCCCTGGGCCTGGACACGCAACAGGCCCTGCAGCGCGTGCGCGACGCCGGCTCCAACCCCCAGAACGCCGAGCAGTCGGGGCTGGTCGACTGGTTCTGAACATCCAACTGCCGGAACAGCCGGACAGCCGGAACAGCCGGACGCAAAGGACGCGAAGGTTTCGCAAAGGACGCAAAAGAAGACATTGAAGAAAGAAGACATTGAAGTTTTCTTCCTGTCTTTTTTGCGTCCTTTGCGTTTCTTCGCGTCCTTTGCGTCCG
>NZ_DASSVG010000457.1:0-11872 GCF_035706265.1 Ramlibacter sp.
AACTTTAGAAGGTTTTCTTTTGCGTCCTCTGCGTACCCTTTGCGTCCTCTGCGTCCGGCTGTTCTGCCCTACCGGATCACCGCATCCTGCAGGTGCGCCACGATGATCGCGGCGACCTGGAGCAGGACCAGCAGGGCCAGGGGGCTCAGGTCGAAGCCGCCCACCAGCGGGATCACGCGGCGGAAGGGCCGCAGCATCGGGGCGCACAGGCGGTCGATCACGTCGGCGATCGGCGAATCCGCCTGCACCCACGACAGCACCGCATAGACGATGATCAGGCCGATCACGCCCGAGATCACCAGCCGGATCAGCCCGAACACGGCCAGCACCGGCACCAGCACCCCGCCGCCGCCCGCCCCGGCCAGCAGCCACAGGATGCCGAACTGCGCCAGTTCGAACAGATAGGCGGCGATAAGGCTCGCCGTGTCCCATTTGCGGTACGAAGGCAGCACGCGGCGCAGCGGCAGCACGATCCAGTCGGTCAGGGCGAAGATGAAGCGCCCCACCGGGTTGCCGAAGGGAATGCGCTGCACCTGCATGTAAAGGCGCAACAGGCAGGCGCCGCCCAGCAGGCCGGCAGCGACGTCGAGCAGGAAGGAGAGGATCTGGAAGAACATGGATCAGGTGAGTCGTGGGATCATAGCGGCAGCCAATGGAAATCCCGTGCCCGCCGCCCTGACCCTGCAGTCCCTGCCCCTGTTTCCCCTCAGCGCGGTGCTGTTTCCGGACGGGCTGCTTTCCCTGCGCGTGTTCGAGGTGCGCTACCTGGACATGATCGCCAAGTGCCGCAAGGCCGGCGCGCCCTTCGGCGTGGTCTCCCTCACCAAGGGCAGCGAAGTGCGGCAACCGGGCGCCCAGGAGGCGTTTTCCACCGTCGGCACCCTGGCCACCATCCATGAATTCGAGCAGCCGCAGGCCGGCCTGATGCTCGTGCGCGCCACCGGCGCGCAGCGCTTCCGCATCACGGCCAGCGACCAGTTGAAGCACGGCCTGTGGGTGGCCGACGTCGAACAGGTCGAGCCCGACCTGCCGGTGCCGATTCCCGAAGACCTGCAGGGCACGTCCGATGCGCTGCAGCGCCTGATCCAGTCGCTGCAACTGCGCCCCGAAGAGTCCGGCCCCATGCCCTTGCTGCCGCCCTGGCGGCTGGAGGATTGCGGCTGGGTGGCCAACCGCTGGTGCGAGCTGCTGCCGCTACCGGTGGCGCTGAAGCAGCGGCTGATGGAGCTGGACAACCCCCTGGTCCGCCTCGAGCTCGTGAGCGACGTGCTCTCGCGCACCGGCATCACGACCTGAATCCGCCGCCGGCCCGTACTCGGGCACCCGCCGGCGCAGCCAGGCGCGCACCTCCGCCGGCGCCGGATCGGCGCCCGCCTCTGCCAGCCAGCGCAGCACCTCGTCCACCTCGGGCAGCGGCGCGGCCGCCTTGGCGATGCGCAGCTTGGGATGCGGCGTCGGTTCGGTCGTCTCGTGGTCGGCCAGCAGCTCCTCGTACAGCTTCTCGCCCGGGCGCAAGCCGGTGAAGGTGATCGGCACGTCCTGCTCGTTCTTGCCGGACAGGCGGATCAGCATGCGCGCCAGCTCCACGATCTTCACCGGCTCGCCCATGTCCAGCACGAAGATCTGGCCCGAGCGGCCCATCAGCCCCGCCTGCAGCACCAGTTGCGCCGCCTCGGGGATGGTCATGAAGTAGCGCACGATCTCGGGGTGCGTGACGGTCACCGGCCCGCCGCGCGCGATCTGGCGGGTGAACAGGGGCACCACCGAGCCGCTGGAGCCCAGCACGTTGCCGAAGCGCACCGAGACGAATTCGGTGCCCGGCTCCTGCGCCGCGATCGCCTGCACCATCAGCTCCGCCAGCCGTTTGCTCGCGCCCATCACGTTGGTGGGATTCACTGCCTTGTCGGTGGAGACCAGCACGAAGCGGCGCGCTCCGCAGGCCGCGGCCGCGCGGGCGGCGTGCACGGTGCCGGCCACGTTGGTGCGCAGCGCCTCGATCGCGTTGTGCTCCTCCATCAGCGGCACGTGCTTGTAGGCCGCGGCATGGAACACCACCGTGGGCCGCTGCGCGCAGGCGATGGCGCGCAGGCGCTCCTCCTCGCGCACGTTGCACGTGTAGTAGAGGGCCTCCATCTGCGGATGGGCCTGGCGCAGCTCTTGCTCCAGCTCGTAGACGCCGTATTCGGACAGGTCCACGCAGACCAGGCGGGCGGCGCCGAAGCGGGCGATCTGGCGGCACAGCTCGGAGCCGATGGAGCCGCCCGCGCCCGTCACCAGCACGGTCTGGCCGGAGAACATCTCGGCCAGGCCGCCCACGTCCAGCGCCACCGGCTCGCGCCCCAGCAGGTCGTCCAGCTCCACCTGGCGCGCGCCTTCGGGCTGCGGGCTCAGCCACTGGTCCGCCCGCGGCATGTGCAGCAGCGTGATGCCGGCATTGGCCGCCAGCATCAGCGCCTCGCGCCGCTCCGGCGAGCCGGGCGGGCTCGCGACCAGCACGCTTCGCGCATGGAGGAATTCGCAGGCCTCGGGCAGCTCGCCCACGCCGCCCACCACCCGCACGCTCTGCAGGGCGCGGCCCACTTCGGCCGGCAACGGCGACACGATGCCGACCGGATCCCATTGCGGCGAGCCTTTCAGCGCCCGCAGCGCGCCCGAGGCGTCCTGCAGGCTGCCCACCACCACCAGCGGCCGGCGGCCCTGGCGCAGCGCGCCGGGATGCTCCGCCACCGTGCGCCAGGCGGCCCGCACGCCTCCCAGCAGCAGCAGCGCCAGCACCGGGTGCAGCAGCATCACCGAACGCGGGAAGTTGGTCAGCCTCAGCATCAGCACGCCGGCGGCCGTGAGCACGGCCCCCAGCAGCACGCCCAGTGCGAGCTGGCGCAGGTCCGGCAGGCCGATGAAATCCCACACCTGGCGGTGCACGCGCATCAGGCCCAGTCCCAGCGCGTACCCGAGCACGCAGACCGGCGCCGTGGTGATCGCCACCTGCTCGAACTCCTCCGGCAGGTCGAGGTTGAAGCGCAGCCAGAACGCCACCCACCACGCCAGCAGGAGCAGCAGGATATCCGCGAGCGCCTGCAGGGCGTTGGAGAGGGCGAGCGGCGAAGGGCGGCGCAAGGGCATGGCGGTTATCCTATTGTCTTCCAGGCGCAGGCCCGGTTCCCCCTCGCCAGGGCGGCGCGGCTTCCGATGTTCAACGACAAATCCATCCTCATCACGGGCGGCACCGGCTCCTTCGGCCAGCGCTACGTGCAGACCCTGCTGGCGCGCTGGCGCCCCGCCCGCGTGATCGTCTTCTCGCGCGACGAGCTCAAGCAGTACGAGATGCAGCAGCGCTTCGACGCGCCGTGCATGCGTTATTTCATCGGCGACGTGCGCGACCCGCAGCGCCTGCTGCAGGCCATGAACGGGGTGGACTACGTGATCCACGCGGCCGCACTCAAGCAGGTGCCGGCGGCCGAATACAACCCCATGGAGTGCATCAAGACCAACGTGCACGGGGCCGAGAACGTGATCCAGGCGGCCATCGCCAACAAGGTGGAGAAGGTCATCGCCCTGTCCACCGACAAGGCCGCCAATCCGATCAACCTGTACGGCGCGACCAAGCTCGCTTCCGACAAGCTGTTCGTGGCGGCCAACAACATGGTGGGCACGGGGCGCACGCGCTTCGCCGTCGTGCGCTACGGCAACGTGGTGGGGTCGCGCGGCTCGGTGGTGCCTTTCTTCGAGCGGCTGGTGCGGGAAGGCGCGCAGAGCCTGCCCATCACCGACCCGCGCATGACGCGCTTCTGGATCAGCCTGCAGCAGGGCGTGGACTTCGTGCTGGAGAACTTCGCGCGCATGCACGGCGGCGAGATCTTCGTGCCCCGGATCCCCTCGATCCGCATCACGGACCTGGCCGAGGCGATGGCACCGGGCCTGGCCACGCACACGGTGGGCATCCGGCCGGGCGAGAAGCTGCACGAGATCATGTGCCCGTCGGACGATTCGCACCTCACGCTGGAGTTCGCCAAGCACTTCGTGATCCGCCCCACGATCCGCTTCTTCACGGTGCACGCCGACCACACCGTGGACGCCCTGGGCGAGCGCGGCGAGCCGGTGCCTACCGGCTACGAATACAACTCGGGCAACAACGCGCACTTCCTCACGCCGGCGCAGATCCGCGACTTCAACCGGGCCGCGCTGGCAGGCGAGGCATGATCCCCTACGGCCGCCAGCAGATCGCCGCCGAGGACGTGGAGGCGGTGCGCGCGGTGCTGGCTTCCGACTTCCTGACCCAGGGTCCCGCGGTGCCGGCCTTCGAGCAGGCGGTGGCGCAGTACGTCGGCGCGCCGCATGCGGTGGCCGTCAACAGCGCGACCTCTGCGCTGCACGTCGCCTGCATGGCGCTGGGGCTCGGCCCCGGCGACCTGGCCTGGACCAGCCCGAACAGCTTCCTCGCTTCGGCCAACTGCGCGCGCTACTGCGGTGCCGATGTCGACTTCGTCGACATCGATCCGGTGGACCTCAACCTGTCGGTACCGGCCTTGCGCGAGAAGCTCGCACGCGCGAAGGCCGCCGGACGCCTGCCCAAGGTGCTGATCCCGGTCGACTTCGCCGGCCGCCCGGCGCAGCTGGCGCCGATGCGCGAACTGGCGGACGAATACGGCTTCGCGATCGTCGAAGATGCCTCGCATGCGATCGGCGCCACCTACCGCGGCCGGCATGTCGGCGGCCACCGCCTGGCGGACGTGACGGTGTTCAGCTTCCACCCCGTGAAGATCATCACCACCGCCGAAGGCGGGCTCGCGCTCACCCACCGTCCCGAGCTGGCCCGCCGCATGGAACTGGCGCGCTCGCACGGCATGACGCGCGACCCCGCCGAAATGCGCGGCACGCCCGACGGTCCCTGGTACTACGAGCAGCAGAGCCTGGGCTTCAACTACCGACTGACGGACCTGCAGGCGGCGCTGGGCACGAGCCAGTTGCGCCGCATCGAAGCCTTCCTCGCGCGCCGGCACGCGATCCGCGCGCGCTACGACGCCGCCTTCGCCGATCTGCCGCTGGTGCGGCCGGCGCCCGATGCGGAAGGCCGCTCGGCCCTGCACCTCTATCCGGTGCAGCTGCAGCGGCACGAGCGCCGCGCCGTGTTCGAAGGGCTGCGCGCGCGCGGCATCGGCGTCAACGTGCACTACATCCCGATCCACACCCAGCCCTACTACCAGGCGCTGGGCTTCCGCCGTGGCGACTTCCCGGCCGCCGAGGCCTATTACGCGCGGGCGATCACGCTGCCGCTGCATGCCGGCATGGGCGATGCGGACGTGGAAGCGGTGATCGCGGCCGTGCGCGCGGAGCTGGCTTGAACCAGCAGCTCGCGCTGGGCACCGCGCAGTTCGGCCTGGACTACGGGATCACGAACGCGCGCGGCCGCGTCGCGGCCGACGAGGCGCGGCGCATGCTGCAGCGCGCGTGGGACAGCGGGCTGCGCCTGCTCGATACGGCGCCGGCCTACGGCCACAGCGAACAAGTGCTGGGCCAGGTGGTCTCGCAGCCCTGGCGCATCGCGACGAAGACGCTGCCGCTGCGCTCGGCGCAGCTCGATGCGGCCGCCGTCGCGCGTGTCGACACCGCCTTCCGCGGCTCGCTCGCGCGGCTGGGTGCCTCGGCCGTCGACACGCTGCTGGTGCACCACGCCGACGACCTGCTGGTTCCCGGCGGCGAAGCCCTCTACCGCTGGCTGCGCGACGAGCAGGAGGCCGGCCGCACGGCGCGCATCGGCGCCTCGGTGTACGACGGCGAGCAGGTGCGCGCCCTGCTCGCGCGCTATCGGCTCGATGCCGTGCAGCTGCCGGCCAGCATCGCGGACCAGCGTCTGCTGGCCGACGGCACGGTGCAGCGCCTGCAGGACGCCGGCGTGGAGATCCACGTCCGCTCGCTCTACCTGCAGGGCCTGCTGCTGGCCGCACCTGCCTTCGTGACCGCGCGCTTTCCGCGGCAGGCGGCGTGGGCGCAAGGTCTGCACGACGAGTTCCGCGCGCGCGGCGTGAGCCCGGTGCAGGCCTGCCTGTCCTTCTTCCGCGCGCAGCCGGCCTTCCGGGTCGCCGTGGTCGGCGCCGCTTCCGAAGAGGAAGTGCGCGCCCTGGCCGCAGCCTGGCAGGCCAGCACGCCGATGGACTGGTCCGGATGGTCCGTGGACAATCCCGACTTCACCGATCCCCGCCAGTGGACGCAGAGCTGAATTCCCCCCGCGGCCGCACGGTGGCCGTCCTGCAGGCCCGCATGGGTTCCACGCGGCTGCCCGGCAAGGTGCTGCTGCGCACCTGCGGCAAGCCGCTGCTGCAGCACCAGGTCGAGCGCGTGCGCCGCTGCCGCACCCTCGACACGCTGGTGGTCGCCACCAGCGACAGCCCCGAGGACGCGCCGATCGCCGCGCTGTGCGAGGCACTGGGCGTGCCGGTGTTCCGCGGCAGCCTGCACGACGTGCTCGATCGCATGGTGCGCGCCGCGCAGCCGCACGCCCCGCACTGGTTCGTGCGCCTGACCGGCGACTGCCCGCTCGCCGACCCCGCCGTGATCGACCAGGTGGTGCTGGCCTGCCGCGAGGAGGGCGTGGACTACGCCTCCAACGCGCTGCATCCCAGCTTCCCCGACGGCCTCGATGCCGAATGCATGCGCTTCGCGGTGCTGGAAGAGGCGTGGCGCGAGGCGCGCAAGCCGAGCGAACGCGAGCACGTCACGCCCTTCATCCACGGCCAGCCGCAGCGTTACGTCCTGCGCGAGGTGCGGCATGCACCGGACCTCTCCGCGCTGCGCTGGACGGTGGACGATCCGGCCGATTTCGTCTTCGTGTCGCAGGTATACGAGCACCTGTATCCGACCCGGCCCGAGTTCGGCCTGGAGGACGTGCTGGCCCTGCTGCGCGCCCACCCCGAGCTCGCCGCGCTCAATGCCGGCACCCAGCGCAACGAGGGCTACCTGCGCTCGCTGCAGAAGGACGCTGCGGCATGAGCCAGCGCGACATCTTCCTCGCCGGCGAGGGCGACGCCTACTTCCGCCGCAACGCCTCCGGCTACGCGCCCGAGCGCGCCGACGCGAATCCGCTGCCGCTGCAGACGGTGCGCAACTACCTGCGGCCCGGCCAGCGCGTGCTGGAGATCGGCTGCGCCAACGGCCTCAACCTGGAGCGGCTGCGGCGTGACCCCGGCTGCACGGGCAGCGGCATCGATCCCTCCGCCGCCGCCATCGAGGCTGGCCGCCAGGCCTTCCCGGCGCTGGACCTGCAGGTCGGCACGGCGGACCAGCTGCCCTTTGCCGATGCGAGCTTCGACCTGGTCTGGTTCGGCTTTTGCCTGTATGTGATCGACCGGCCGCTGCTGCCGCGCGTGGTCGCCGAGGCGGATCGCGTCCTCAAGGACGGCGGCTTCCTCGCCATCGTGGACTTCGACCCCGATGCGCCGGTGCGGCGCCGCTACAGCCACGCCGCCGGCGTGAACAGCTTCAAGACCGACCACGCCCGCATGTTCCTGGGTTTCCCGCAGTACGTGCTGGCCGAGAAGCGGCCTTTCTCCCACTCTGCCGAAGGCTGGGACGCCGACCCCGGCGAGCGCCTGGCCGTGCAGGTGCTCGCCAAGAACAACGCCGGGGGCTACGCACCCCTCGAATCCGCATGAACCGCTACCAGAACTCCGAGGCCATGCTGGCGCGCGCCGAGCAGGTGATCCCGCTCGGCGCCCAGACCTTCAGCAAGAGCCGCACGCAATTCCCGCTCGGCGTCTCGCCCTACTTCGCCACGCGGGCGCAGGGCAGCCGGGTGTGGGACGTCGACGGCAACGAATTCATCGACTTCATCAACGCCCTGTGTTCCGTCACGCTGGGGCACTGCGATCCCGACGTGACGCAGGCGGTGCAGGAGCAGTTGCAGCGCGGCACCATCTATTCGCTCTCCAGCGAGCTGGAGATCCGGGTCGCCGAGAAGATCGTGGAGATGGTGCCTTGCGCCGAGAAGGTGCGCTTCGGCAAGAACGGCTCCGACGCGACCGCGGGCGCCATCCGCGTCGCGCGCGCCTTCACGCGGCGCGAGCGCGTGGCGGTGTGTGGCTACCACGGCTGGCAGGACTGGTACATCGGCTCCACCGCGCGCCACCTGGGCGTGCCCGAGGCCGTGCGTGCGCTGACGCACACCTGGGCCTACAACGACGCCGGCTCGCTGGACGTGCTGTTGAAGGCTTATCCCGGCGAGTTCGCGGCCGTGATCCTGGAGCCCATGAACGTGGTGGAGCCCGCCCCCGGCTTCCTGCAGGAGGTGCAGGCGCTGTGCCGGCGCGAGGGCGCGCTGCTGGTCTTCGACGAGACCATCACCGGCTTCCGCTACGCGGCCGGCGGCGCGCAGGAGCTGTTCGGCGTCACGCCCGACCTGGCCACCTTCGGCAAGGGGCTCGCGAACGGTTATCCCGTGTCCGCGGTGGCGGGCCGTTCGGACGTGATGAAGCTGATGGAGGAAGTGTTCTTCTCCTTCACCTTCGGCGGCGAGACGCTGTCGCTGGCTGCCGCGCTCGCCACGTTGCGCAAGCTGCAGCGCGAGCCCGTGATCGACACGATGCGCGCGAGCGGCGAGCGGCTTCTGCGCGACGCGCAGGCCTGCATCGCGCGGCATGGGCTCGAGGACGTGCTGGCGCTCTCCGGGCATCCCACCTGGTCCTTCCTGCAGTTCAAGGATGGCCGTGGGCACACGCTCTGGGAGATCAAGACGCTGTTCATGCAGGAGGCGTTCCGCCGCGGCGTGCTGGCGTATGGCACGCACAACCTGAGTTACGCGCACTCGGAAGCGGACCTGGACCGGCTCAAGGCGGTGTACGACGAGGTGTTCGGCGTGATCGCCGGCGGGCTCGCAAAAGGGATCCGGCCGCTGCTGGAGTGCGAGGTGCTGCAGCCGCTGTTCAAGGTGCGGTGAAGCGTATGCGGGTGGCGCTGCGCTGCGATGCGTCGGGGGGGATGGGGACCGGGCATGTGCGGCGGTGCGTGGCGTTGGCGAGGGCGCTGCGGGAGGAAGGGGTCGAGACGCGGCTGGTGTGCCGGAGGCACGATGCGGTGAGTGAAGGGGCGGTGGGCGACCTGGACGTTGCGTGGTTGCCGGCGCCCAGCGCTGGGCTTCGTTCGCTCACCGAGGCTGGCGCCTCGGGCTCCGCGCCGCCTGCGGCGCGGAGTCGCGGCTCAGCGCCAGCCTACGAGGGACCATCCGCGCCGAGGCACGCTCCGTGGGCGGGCGTGAGCTGGGAAGAGGACGCGCAGGAAACGGCGCGGGCCGTCGCCGGCTTCCAGCCCGACTGGGTGCTGGTGGACCACTACGCTTTCGACGCCCGTTGGGAGCAGGCGGTGGCACAGGCCACCGGCGCGCGGATCGCCGCAATCGACGACCTGGCGGACCGGGCGCATGCGGTCGAACTGCTGGTGGACCAGAACCTGCAGCCGCCCTCGGGCGACAAGTACGCCGGCCGCATCGCGCCCGCCACACGCCGGCTGCTCGGGCCGCGCTACGCGCTGCTGGCACGCGAGTACGCCACCGCGGCGCGCTATCGCTTTCGCCGCCAGGTGCGCAGCATCGGCATCTTCTTGAGCGGCGCGGACGCGCACGACGCCAGCAGCGCGGCGCTGCGTGCCTGCCGCGAGGAGGCGGGCTTCACGGGGGAGATCGAGCTCGTCTCCAGCGCACGCAGCCCGCACCTGGCGCGCCAGCAGGAACTGGCCCGGCGCTGGCCCGGCACGCGCGTGCTCACCGACCTGCCCGACCTGCGCGCCTTCTTCGCCCGCCACGACCTGCAGGTCGGCTCCGGCGGCGGCGCGGCCTGGGAGCGCTGCTGCATCGGCGCGCCTTCGGTGGCCCTGCAGATCGCCGCCAACCAGGCGGCCGTGCTGCCGCGGCTGGCCGAACTCGGCGCCGTGGAATTCGTGCCGGACCCGCAGCGCCTCGGCCACGTGGTAGCCGAGCTGGTCGCGCAACCGCGCCGGCGCGTGGCCCTCGCCCGCGCCGCGCGGGGACTGGTCGATGGCCTGGGCAGCGCGCGCGTGGCCGCCGTGCTCGCGCTCGCGGTCGACCCGCAACTCGCATGGCGCACCGCCACCCTGGCCGACGAAGCCATGCTGCTCGAATGGGCCAACGACCCGCAGGCGCGCGCCCTCGCCTTCCAGCCTCGGCGCATCCTGCCGCGCGAACACCATGCCTGGTTCGCGGCGCGGCTCGCGCGGCCGCAGGACTGCCTCCTCCTGATCGCCACCTCGCGCGCCGGTACGCCCGTGGGCGTGGTGCGCTTCGAACGCGAAGAAACGCACTGGGTCATCAGTTATTCGCTCGACACCGCCTTCCGCGGCTGGGGCCACGGGCCGCGGCTGCTGGCGGGCGCACTGGAAGCTCTACGCCAGCGCTTCGGCCCCGTGCAGGTGCAGGGCTGGGTGCGGCGCGACAATGCGGCTTCGCTGCAGGTGTTTCGCCGCCTCGGCTTCGAGGAGAGCCGCGTGGAGCGCGACGGCGCGCCCTGCCACCTGTTCCGGCGGCACCTCACATAGGCACACAGCATGGGTTTTTCGCTCGCGGGCCGGCGCATCGGCCGGGATGCCGCCCCCTTCGTGATCGCGGAGATGTCGGGCAACCACAACCAGTCGCTCGAGCGGGCGCTGCAGATCGTCGACGCCGCCGCGGCTGCAGGCGCGCACGCGCTCAAGATCCAGACCTACACGCCCGACACGATGACGATCGCCGCGCCGCAGCGCGAGTTCTCGATCGAGGATCCGGCCAGCCTCTGGAAGGGCCGCAGCTTCCACGACCTGTACAAGGAGGCGCAGACCCCGTGGGAGTGGCACGCGCCGATCTTCGAGCGCTGCCGTCAGCACGGCATGGTGGGCTTCTCCTCGCCCTTCGACGATACGGCGGTGGACTTCCTCGAATCGCTGGACGTCCCCTGCTACAAGATCGCGTCGTTCGAGAACATCCACCTGCCGCTGATCGAGAAGGTGGCGAAGACGGGCAAACCGGTGATCCTGTCCACCGGCATGGCCACGGTGGCCGAACTCGACGAAGCCGTGCGCACCGCCCGCGCGGCCGGCTGCAAGGACCTGGTGCTGCTGAAGTGCACCAGCACCTATCCCGCCACGCCGCTCGATTCCAACCTGCTCACGATCCCGCACCTGCGCGATCTGTTCGGTTGCGAAGTGGGCCTGAGCGACCACACGATGGGCGTCGGCGTGGCGGTCGGCGCCGTGGCGCTGGGCGCCGTGGTGGTGGAGAAGCACTTCACGCTGCGCCGCGCCGACGGCGGCGTCGACAGCGCCTTCTCGCTCGAGCCGGCGGAACTGCAGTCGCTCGTCACCGAAACCGAACGGGCCTGGCAGGCCCTGGGCGCGGTGCACTACGGCCCCACCGAAGCGGAACGCAAGTCGCTCGCCTACCGGCGCTCGGTCTACGTGGTCGCCGACGTCAAGGCGGGTGAGCCCTTCACGCCGCAGAACCTGCGCATCATCCGCCCCGGCCACGGCCTCGCGCCCAAGTACCAGGCCGTGGCGCTGGGCAAGAAGGCCACGCGCGATGTCGTCCGCGGCACGCCCCTGAGCTGGGATTTGATCGGCTGATCGCGGGGCTGTGGAACTGCTGTCCGGGCATTGCGCCGTCCGTGCCGCGCTGCGTTGGTTGCCCCTCGGTCCGGCACAGGACGGGTTTGTCCGCCTCCTCCATGTCCTCCGGCGCGGATGAGTGCTCTGCCCCCACATGGCGCCGCGCCCGCGCCTCCCCCTTTACTTCCGGAGTCGGACAAACCCATCCTGCGCCTGCGCCGTGCGGTCGATAGCAGAAGTTGACTCTGGAAACGCCGTGACGCAGCGCTGCGCCATGCGTGCGTGCCTGGCC
>NZ_DASSVG010000458.1:0-2938 GCF_035706265.1 Ramlibacter sp.
CTTCTACGTCATCCGGATGCTCGGCGGCCTGCTCTACCTCTCCGGGATGCTGGTCATGGCCTGGAACGTATGGATGACCGTCACCGACTCCAAGCCGGCCGAAGCCGCGATCCCGCAACCCGCATGAAGCTCACCCACGACCTCATCGAGCGCAACCAGGCGCTCCTCATCATCCTGGTGATCCTGGTGGTCGCCGTGGGCGGCATCGTCGAGATCGTGCCGCTGTCCTTCCAGAAATCGGTCACCGAGCCGGTGGCCGGGCTCAAGCCCTACACGCCGCTGCAGCTCACCGGGCGCGACGTCTACGTGCGCGAGGGCTGCTACAACTGTCACTCGCAGATGGTGCGGCCGTTCCGTGCCGAGGTGGAGCGCTACGGCCCGTTCTCGGTGGCCGGCGAGTTCGTCTACGACCGGCCGTTCCAGTGGGGCTCGAAGCGCACCGGCCCGGACCTGCACCGCGTCGGCGGGCGCTACTCCGACGAGTGGCACCGCATCCACCTCAACAACCCGCGCGACGTGGTGCCCGAGTCCAACATGCCCGGCTACCCTTGGCTGGCGCGCACGCCGGCGAACGCCGCCGACATCGAGGCCAAGCTGCGCGCGCTGCGCCGCCTTGGCGTGCCCTACACCGAGGACGAGATCAAGGGCGCCCGCCAGGCGCTCCAGGGCAGGACCGAGGCCGACGCGCTGATCGCCTACCTGCAGAACCTGGGCACCGCCGTGAAGAGGAGCAAGTAACGCAATGGACATCGACTTTCTGCGCGAGGCGGTCACCGTGAGCGCCTTCGCCGCATTCCTCGGCATCGTCTGGTGGGCGTATACGCCGTCGCGCAAGGCGCGCTGGCAGGAGAAGGGCCGGCTGGGAGACGACGCATGAGCCTGTTCTCCAGCGGCTTGTGGGACCTGTACATCGCCGTGGTGGCGCTGGTGTCGATCGTCGCCTGCGCCGTGTTCCTGAGGTCGCAGAGCATCCGCAAGGCCTCGGGTGCGGTGCCGACCACCGGGCACGTCTGGGACGAGGACCTGGCCGAGTACAACAACCCGCTGCCGCGGTGGTGGAGCTGGCTTTTCTACCTCACGGTGGTCTTTGCCCTGGCCTACCTGGTGCTCTACCCCGGCCTGGGCAGCTGGCAGGGCGTGCTGGGCTGGTCGCAGGTCGGGCAGTACGAGCGCGAGCAGGCCGCCGCCGCCAAGCGCTACGGCCCGCTGTACGAGAAGTTCGCCGGCATGGACGTGCTGGCGCTGTCAAAGACGCCGGCGGCGCTCGCGGTGGGCGAGAAGCTGTTCCTCAACAACTGCGCGCAATGCCACGCTTCCGACGGCGGCGGCTCGCGCGGCTTCCCCAACCTCACCGACCGCGACTGGCTGTGGGGCGGCGAGCCGGAAGCGATCCGCACCACCATCGCCGAAGGCCGCACCGGCGCCATGCCGCCGTTCGGCGCCCTCGGCGAGCAGACGGTGAAGGACCTCGCGCACTACGTCCTGTCGCTTTCCGGCCGCCCGTACGACGGCATCCGCAGAGCGCGCGCCGAGCCGCTGTTCAAGTCGACCTGCGCCGCCTGCCACGGCGCCGAGGGCAAGGGCAACCCGGCGCTGGGCGCGCCGAACCTCACCGACAAGACCTGGCTGCACGGTTCGGCCGAGCCCGCGATCATCGAGACCATCTCGCGCGGCCGCACCAGCCAGATGCCGGCGCACAAGGGCCTGCTGGACGAGGCGAAGATCCACCTGCTGACTGCCTACGTGCTGTCGCTGTCGCGCCCGCCCGCGCCGTGAAGAACGACCTGGAGGCCTCCGAGCTCTCGCTCTACGAGGTCCGCCGGAAGATCTACCCGCGCGCGGTGCACGGCTGGTTCGCCGCCTGGCGCTGGACGCTGGTCTGGGCGACGCAGCTCGCCTTCTACGGCGGCGCCTGGCTCACCTGGAACGATCGCCAGGCGATCCTGTTCGACATCGCGCAGCGCAAGTTCTACATCTTCGGCCTGGTGTTCTGGCCGCAGGACATCATCTACCTCACCGTCCTGCTGATCCTCTCGGCGCTGGCGCTGTTCCTGTTCACCGCGGTCGCCGGCCGCCTGTGGTGCGGCTACGCCTGCCCGCAGACCGTCTACACCGAGATCTTCATGTGGATCGAGCGGGTGATCGAGGGCGACCGGAATGCGCGCATGCGCCTGGATTCCGGCAAGGCCGGCCCGCGCAAGCTGCTGCTGAAGAGCGCGAAGCACGCCGCGTGGATCGCGCTGTCGCTGTGGACCGGCTTCACCTTCGTCGGCTATTTCACGCCGATCCGCGGGATGCTGTCGCTCGAATTCGGCCCGTGGCAGGCCTTCTGGGTGCTGTTCTACGGCTTCGCCACCTACGGCAACGCCGGCTGGATGCGCGAGCAGGTCTGCAAGTACATGTGCCCGTACGCGCGCTTCCAGAGCGCCATGTTCGACAAGGACACGCTGGTCATCACCTACGACTCGGCCAGGGGAGAGCCGCGCGGCGCGAAAAAGAAGGACGGCGCCGCGCAGGCGCTCGGCGACTGCGTCGACTGCGGCATCTGCGTGCAGGTCTGCCCGACCGGCATCGACATCCGCGACGGCCTGCAGTACGAGTGCATCGGCTGCGCGGCCTGCATCGACGGCTGCAACCAGGTGATGCAGAAGCTCGGCCGGCCGCAGAAGCTGATCCGCTACTCCACCACCCACGCGATGGAAGGCAGGCCCACGCGCCTGCTGCGTCCCAGGGTGTGGATCTATTCGGGTATCTTGCTGGCGGTGTCGGCTGCGGCCGTGGTCAGCCTGTACCTGCGCGTGCCCCTGAAGGTGGACGTCATCCGCGACCGCGCCGCCATCGCCCGCGAGGTGGGCGACGAAGTGGAGAACGTCTACCGCCTGCAGATCATGAACACCACCGAGCGCGAGCAGCTGTACCGGATACGCGTGCATGGCCT
>NZ_DASSVG010000459.1:0-10274 GCF_035706265.1 Ramlibacter sp.
CACGAAGATCGCGCCGATGATCACCGTGACCCACTCGCCGACCTTGTCGGCCAGCATGTCCTGCAGCGAGATCACGACGCCGGCGCCGAACACCGGGCCGAGGAAGGTGCCGACGCCGCCGAGCAGCGACATCAGGATCACCTCGCCCGACATCGACCAGTGCACGTCGGTCAGCGTGGCGAACTTCATCACCAGCGTCTTCATCGAACCGGCCAGGCCGGCCAGGCCCGCCGACAGCACGAAGGCGAGCAGCTTGTAGCGATCGACCTCGTAGCCCAGGGAGACGGCGCGCGGCTCGTTCTCGCGGATCATCTTCAGCACCTGGCCGAAGGGCGAGGTGACGATGCGCAGGATGCCCAGGAAGCAGGCCAGGAAGACCGCCAGCACCACGTAGTACATCACGCGGTCGTCGATCAGCGGCAGCACGCCGAACAGCTTGCCGCGCAGCACGCCCTGCAGGCCGTCCTCGCCGCCGGTGAAGGGCGCCTGCAGGCAGAGGAAGTAGACCATCTGCGACAGCGCCAGCGTGATCATCGCGAAGTAGATGCCCTGGCGGCGGATCGCCACCAGCCCGAACAGCAGCCCGAGCAGCACGGCGGCCACCACGCCGGCCAGCACGCCCAGCTCCGGCGTCCAGCCCTGCACCTTCACGAACCAGCCGGTCACGTAGGCGGCGAAGCCGAAGAAGGCCGCATGGCCGAAGGAGAGCAGGCCGGTGAACCCGAGCAGCAGGTTGAAGGCGCAGGCGAACAGCGCGAAGCACAGCAGCTTCATCACGAACACCGGGTACAGGCCGATCGCCGGCGCCAGCAGCGCGAGCGCCAGCAGCGCCAGGTACGTCAGGCGCACGGCCTTGCCCATCCCGGGGGCGCGCGGCGCGGCAGCGCTGTCGGCTGCCTGCACCGGCAGGTTTTCGGCGGTGGCGACGGAGGTGGAGGGCGGGGACATTTCAGGCTTCCTTGCCGAACAGGCCGGCGGGACGCAGCATCAGCACGATGGCCATGATCACGAACACGACGATGTTGGAGGCTTCCGGATAGAACACGCGGGTGAAGCCCTCCACCACGCCCAGGCCCAGGCCGGTGATCACCGAGCCCAGGATGGAGCCCATGCCGCCGATCACCACCACGGCGAACACCACGATGATCAGGTTCGATCCCATCAGCGGCGTCACCTGGATCACGGGCGCGGCCAGCACGCCGGCCAGGCCGGCCAGCGCGGCGCCGGCGCCGTAGGTGAGCGTGACCATCAGCGGCACGTTGACGCCGAAGGCCTGCACCAGCTTCGCGTTCTCGGTGCCGGCGCGGAGGTAGGCGCCCAGGCGGGTGCGCTCGATCACGAACCAGGTGCCCAGGCAGACGACGAGGGAGGCGACGATGACCCAGGCCCGGTAGTTGGGCAGGACCATGAAGCCGAGATTGGTGGCACCCGACAGCAGTTCGGGCACTTCGTAGGATTGGCCGGAGACGCCGTACTGGCGGCGGAACGCGCCTTCCAGGATCAGGGCGAGGCCGAAGGTGAGCAGCAGCCCATACAACGGGTCGAGCCCGTACAGGCGCTTGAGCAGCAGTCGCTCCATGAGCACGCCCAGCACGCCGACCACCAGCGGCGCGAGGATCAGCGCGAACCAGTAGTTGATGCCCCAGCTGTCCAACATGATCCAGGCCGCGAACGCGCCGACCATGTAGAGCGCGCCGTGCGCGAAATTGACGATGTCGAGCAGCCCGAAGATCACCGCCAGCCCGAGACTGAGCATGGCGTAGAAGGCGCCGTTGACAAGGCCCAGCATCAGCTGGCCGAGGAAGGCCTGGTGGGGGATGCCGAAGATTTCCAAGACTCTGTTCTTTCTGTCCGCGGTGGGCAGCCGGCCCGCGGGCCGGCTGCATTCACCCTGTGGTTACTTCTTCAGCAGCGTGCACTTCGACTCGGCGGGCGTCGTGAACGCCTGGTCGCCGGGGATCTTGGCCACGGTCTTGTAGTAGTCCCAGGGGGCCTTGGATTCCTTGGCCGACTTCACCTGGAACAGGTACATGTCGTGGATCATGCGGCCGTCGGCGCGCACGGTGCCCTTGCTGTAGAAGTCGTCGTACTTCATCGAGCGCAGTTCGGCGTTCACCTTCTCCGCGTCGGTCGTGCCGACCTTCTGCACCGCCTTCAGGTAGTTCATGGCCGCCGAGTAGTCGGCCGCCTGCAGGCTGGACGGCATGCGCTTGAACTTGTCGAAGAAGCGCTTGGCGAACTTGCGCGAGGCGTCGTCCTGGTTCCAGTACCAGCTGTCGGCCAGCTGCAGGCCCTCGGTGGCGCCCAGGCCGACGGAGTGCACGTCGTTGATGAACACCAGCAGGCCGGCGACCTTCATGCTCTTGGTGATGCCGAACTCCTTGGCCGCCTTCATCGCGTTGACGAAGTCACCGCCCGCGTTGGCCATGGCCAGGATGTCGGCCTTGGAGCCCTGGGCCTGCAGCAGGAAGGAGGAGAAGTCGGAGGCGTTCAGCGGGTGCTTGACCGAGCCCACCACGGTGCCGCCGTTGGCCTTGACCACGGTGGTCGCGTCCGCTTCCAGCGAATGGCCGAAGGCGTAGTCGGCGGTCAGGAAGTACCACTTCTTGTTGCCGGCCTTGATCAGCGCGTTGCCGGCCACCTTGGCCAGGGCCACGGTGTCGTAGGCGTAGTGGATGGTCCAGGGCGAGCAGTCCTCGTTGGTCAGGCGGGCCGAGCCGGCGCCGATGGAGATGAAGGGACGCTTCTTCTCCTTGGCCACGCCGGCCATCGCCAGGTTGGTGCCCGAGCTGGTGCCGCCGATCAGCATCGCCAGGTTCTGGCTGTCGATCCACTCGCGCGCCTTGGAGGCGGCGACGTCGGCCTTGTTCTGGTGGTCGGCCGTCAGCACCTCGATCGGGCGGTTCAGCACCTTGCCGCCGAAGTCCTCCACCGCCCACTTGATCATCTCGGCGCCGGCGGGGCCGTCGATGTCGGCGTACAGGCTGGACATGTCGGTGATGAAGCCGATGCGCACCGGGCCGGTCTGCGCCTGGGCAAAGGCGCCGGTCGCGGCGAAGCCGAGGGCCAGGGCGGACACGAGGGTCTTGATTTTCATTGCAGGGTCTCCTTGTCGAAAGCTGTCTTCTGTCTTCTCACACGCCCAGGTATTCCTGCAGCATGCCCATGTTGTCGCGCAGTTGCTGCTGCGCGAACTCGCGCACGATCTTGCCGTGCTCCATCACGTAGAAGCGGTCGGCCAGCGGCGCCGCGAACCGGAAATTCTGTTCCACCAACACGATGGTGTAGCCCTTGGCCTTGAGCGTGCGGATGGTCTCGGCGAGCTTCTGCACGATCACCGGCGCCAGGCCTTCGGAGATCTCGTCCAGCAGCAGCAGGCGCGCGCCGGTGCGCAGGATGCGCGCCACCGCCAGCATCTGCTGCTCGCCACCGGAAAGGCGCGTGCCGGGACTCGCCGCGCGTTCCTTCAGGTTGGGGAACATGTCGTAGATCTCGGCCACGCTCATGCCGCCGGCCGAGAGCGTCGGCGGCAGCAGCAGGTTCTCCTCCGCCGACAGGCTGGCGAAGATGCCGCGTTCCTCGGGGCAGTAGCCCACGCCGAGCTTGGCCGTGCGGTGCGGCGGCAGCTTCACGGCCTCCTTGCCGCGGATGCGGATCGAGCCGGTGCGCGTGCCGGTCAGGCCGACGATCGCGCGCATGGTGGTGGTGCGGCCGGCGCCGTTGCGTCCCAGCAGCGAGACCACCTCGCCTTCGTTCACCGTCATGTTCACGCCGTGCAGCACGTGCGATTCGCCGTACCAGGCGTGCAGGTCCTCGATGCGCAGCATCTCGTTGGCGGCCATGTTCAGTGGGCTCCCTGCAGTTCGACGTCGGCGGAGCCCATGTAGGCCTCGATCACCTGCGGATTGCGCGACACCTCGGCGTAGGGGCCGTCGGCGATCACCGCGCCGCGCTGCAGCACCGTGATGCGGTCGGCGATCTTCGACACCACGTTCATGTTGTGTTCCACCATCAGGATGGTGCGGCCGACCGAGACCTTCTTGATCAGGTCTGTCACGCGCGAGACATCCTCGTGCCCCATGCCCTGGGTCGGCTCGTCCAGCAGCATCAGCTCCGGCTCCAGCGCCATGGTGGTGGCGAGTTCCAGCGCGCGCTTGCGGCCATAGGGCAGGTTCACCGTCAGTTCGTCGGCGAACTCCTGCAGGTCCACCTGCGCGAGCAGCTCCATCGCGCGCCGGTGCAGCGGGTACAGCGAGCGCTCCGGTTTCCAGAAGTGGAAGGAGGTGCCGAGGCTGCGCTGCAGGGCGGCGCGCACGTTCTCGAGCGCGGTGAGGTGGGGAAACACGGCGGAGATCTGGAACGAGCGCACGATGCCGCGGCGCGCCGTCTGCGCGGGGCGTTCGTGCGTGATGTCGGTGCCGCGGTAGACGATGGTGCCGCGCGTCGGCGCGAGGAACTTGGTCAGCAGGTTGAAGAAGGTGGTCTTGCCGGCGCCGTTGGGCCCGATCAGGGCGTGGATGTCGCCGCGTCTGACTTTCAGGTCCACATTGTTCACGGCCACGAAGCCCTTGAACTCCTTGGTCAGGCCCTGGGTTTCCAGGATCGTTTCAGCGGACAAACTTCTCCTCCAGCATGGTCGTGGCCGGGCATCGCCCGGCCGTCCAGTCGAAGGCGTCTATGGTGCTCATCATGTTGCAGCGCGAGAAGAGGGTCCAACCCTAGGTGGTTCCGCGTACCCCGCCTCCAGGCTTGCAGGACGCTGACGCTCTGCGCTTCTGCGTGCGTAAGAAAGCGCCGCGTTGCGGCGCTTCAGTGATCGGATTGCAGCGTGGGAATCTCGCAGGCTGGGGCGGCGCCAGCCGCCGAAGGTGAGCTTTGCGAACCCCGGCGTTTCAGCGCACCACGAGCCGCGCCCCCGCACTCGCCGTACGGGCCTGCCCGATCACCGCGGCCTGCCCGAAGCCATGACGTCGGAACGTGTCCAGCACCTGGTCCACGCTGTCGGGCGTGCACGAGACCAGCAAGCCCCCGCTCGTCTGCGGATCGGTCAGCAGCGCGCGCTCGGCTTCGGCGAACCCGGCCGGCAGCGCCACCTCCGCGCCATAGCCGCCCCAGTTGCGCCCCGACGCGCCCGTCACGAAGCCGCCCTGCGCGAGCTCGCGCACGCCCTGCAGCACCGGCACCTTGTTCCACTCCAGCTCGATGGAAAGGTCGGCGCCGCGCGCGAGTTCGAGTGCGTGGCCGGCGAGGCCGAAGCCGGTGACATCGGTCAGCGCATGCACCCCCGCCAGGGCCGACAGCTCCGGGCCGGGCGTGTTCAGGCGGGTGGTGGTCGCGATCATGCGCTCGTAGCCGGCGGCATCGAGCTGCTCCTTCTTGAGCGCGGCGGAGAGCACGCCCACGCCCAGCGGCTTGCCCAGCACCAGCACGTCGCCGGCCTGCGCATCGGCGTTGCGCTTCACGCGCTGCGGGTGCACCAGGCCCAGCGCCACCAGGCCGTAGATCGGCTCCACCGAGTCGATGGTGTGGCCGCCCGCGATCGGGATGCCGGCCGCCTTGCAGACCGATTCGCCTCCTTCCAGGATGCGGCCGATGGTGGCGGTGGACAGCACGCTGATCGGCATGCCGACCAGGGCCAGCGCCATGATCGGCCGCCCGCCCATGGCGTAGACGTCGGAGATCGCGTTGGTGGCCGCGATGCGGCCGAAGTCGAACGGGTCGTCCACGATCGGCATGAAGAAGTCCGTCGTGGCGATCAGCGCCTGTTCCTCGTTGAGCTTGTAGACGGCGGCATCGTCGGCCGTCTCGATGCCCACCAGCAGCTCGGGCGGCACCGGCAGCCGCGCCGTGCCCTTGAGGATCTCGGACAGCACGCCGGGCGCGATCTTGCAGCCGCAACCGCCGCCGTGCGAAAGCGATGTGAGGCGGGGTTCGGCGCTGGCGGGCGATGAATTCATGGGGAAGATTCCAGTTCTTGCAGGAGGTTCAGCAGCGCGTTGCGCTCCGCGGCCGCGTCGAACAGCGGCGCGCGCAGGGCGCATTGTGCGGCCAGCCGGCCGAGCAGGCCGGCCGCGGGGTCTTGCGCCTGCTGGCCGGCGCGGCACGCCAGCAGCAGCCGGGCCAGCGCGCCGGCGTCCGCATGCGGGAAGTAGCCCTGGTAGCTGGTGCCGAGCATGCCGACGTTGCCCGGCACCCGGCTCGCAAGCACCGGCGTGCCGCAGCGCACGGCTTCCAGGATCACGTGGGCGCCGCCTTCCAGCGCGCTGGTGTGCACCAGCACGTGCGCGCGCCGGATCTCCTCCAGCGTCGCGGCATGCGGCAGCGCGCCCAGCCACTCGTAGTTGGGGCACTCGCGCGCCGTCGCGCGGGCCTCGTCGCCGAGTGCCGGTTCGGCCGCGGCATCGCCGATGTGCCGGATGCGGATGTCGCTGCGCTGGCACAGCAGGCGCGCCGCGGCCAGCAGGGTCTGCGGCGTCTTCACCTGGCGCAGGTGGCCGACCATCACGGCCACGAGCTGTGCGTCGCCCTTGGGCAGCGCCGGCAGCGCGGGCGTGGACTGGTAGATCACCCGGGCCTTGTCGCGCTGCCACACCGGCAGGGCCTCCGGTCCGCATTCCTGCAGCACCACCAGGCGCTGCGCCAGTTGCAGCGAGCGCTGGGCTGCGGCGTCGGCCTGGATGTCCTGGTAGAGATCGGTGCCGGTCAGCACCACCGCCAGCCCGCGCCCCGGATGCGCCTGCGCCCAGGCGGCGATCGGTTCCGCCGAGCGGCGCGCGCGCAGCGCCAGCATGATCGCGTCGCCGGCCGCCTCCGCGTCGGGCCACTCGCGGGTGATGCGCACGGCGTGGTCGCCCGCCAGCAGTTCCTGCCAGCGCCGGGCCGTGCGCCAGTTGCCGTTGTTGGCGTTCGCGAGGGCGGGGCTTACGATCACGACCGATGGGGAACGGGGCATCCACCGGTTATAGCGCGGCGGCCGCGACCGCCGCTCTGGCCTTGCGGCAAGGCCCGCCTGCCGCCGTGCGTTCGGCGCTGCTGGCCGCGCGCGAGCGCACGCTGGCGCTGGCCGAGGATTTCCGCCGCGCGCTGGGCCCGAAGCCGCACCTGCCTTACGCGCCCGAACTCAACCCGCCGCTGTGGGAGCTGGGGCACGTGGCCTGGTTCCAGGAATGGTGGATCGCGCGCAACCCGCAGCGGCACCTGGGCGTACGGGCCGACCCGCAGGCGGCCCGGCCGCCCTCCATCGTGGCGGAGGCCGATGCCTGGTACGACTCCAGCCGGGTCGCGCACCGCACCCGCTGGGAACTGCCGCTGCCCGGCAGCGATGCCACGCAGACCTATCTCGCGCTGACGCAGGAGCGCACGCTGCAGTTGCTGGCCGCGCTGGACGGCCCCGACGACCCGGCCCTGTACTTCTTCCGCCTCGCTGCCGTGCACGAGCAGATGCACGCCGAGGCGGCCGTCTACATGGCGCAGGGCCTGGGCATTCCGCTGCGGGAGAGTGCCGAGCCGCCGCAGGCAGAAGCGGCGGCGGAGCTGCCCGTCGGCCCGCTGCGCTTCGGCCTGGGCACCAGCTGCGCCGGCTTCGCCTTCGACAACGAACTGCCCGCGCACGAGGTGGAGCTGCCGCGCTTCGCCATCGATGCCTCGCCCGTGACCTGGGGCGCCTTCCTGCCCTTCGTGGAAGACGGCGGCTACGACGACGCCCGATGGTGGACGCCCGAGGGCCTGGCCTGGCTCGCCGCCCAGCGCCAGCGCCGGCCCGCCGGCCTGCGCCGCGCGGCGCACGGCTGGGAGCAGATGCGCCACGGCGCGTGGCGCCCGCTGCGCGCGCAGGAAGTGGCGGTGCACCTGAGCGCCCACGAGGCCGAGGCCTGGTGCCGCTGGTGCGGCCGCCGGCTGCCCACCGAAGCCGAATGGGAGTGCGCGGCACTGACGCAGCCGCGCTTCCGCTGGGGCCTGGTCTGGGAATGGACGGCGAGCCCCTTCGAGCCCTATCCCGGCTTCGCGCCGCATCCGTACCGGGACTATTCGATGCCCTGGTTCGGCAGCCGCCGGGTGCTGCGCGGCGCCTCGCCGGCCACCGCACCGGCGCTGGCCCACGCGCGCTACCGCAACTTCTACGAGCCGCACCGGCGCGACATCTTCGCCGGCTTCCGCAGCGCCCGCGCTCCCTGAGACAGGCCTTTCCCCACCTCCGCAAGGGGCTGAACCCAACCCCTATACTTGGCGCCCTTCGCGAGGCTCAGCCGCCCGGCGCCGCCTCTTGTGAACCGATGGAAGATCCCATGAAGCCGCACCTGTCCCGCCGCGATCTCGTCAAGGCCGCCTCCGCCGCGCTGGCCGTGGGCGCCGCGCCGCTGGCGCAATCCGCCGAAGCCGCGCGCCGCTTCGAGCCCCGCCCCGAAGGCTGGCGCGCCTTCGAGGTGACCACCACCGTGCAACTGCGCGAAGCCGCGGGCGAATCCGTGGTCTGGCTGCCCGTGCCCTCGGTGGAGACTTCCTGGCAGCGCACCGGCGACGTGAGCTGGTCGGGCAACGCCCGCGACGTGCGGCTGGCCGCCGACGGCAAGACGGGCGCCAAGGTGCTGGTGGCGCGCTTCGCGCCCGGCACGCCCGATCCGCGCCTGGTGCTCACCAACCGCATCGAGACCCAGAATCGCGCGGTCGACTGGAAGGCCCCTGCACCGGCGCCTGCCGATCCGGCCGACCTGCGGCACTGGCTGGAGCCGAGCGAACTGATCAGCACCGACGGCATCGTGCGCAAGGTGGCCAGGCAGATCGTGCTGGGCGCGCGCAACGACCGCGAGAAGGCGCAGCGGATCTACGACTGGATCATCGTCAGCACCTACCGCGAGCCCAAGGTGCGCGGCTGCGGCGCCGGCGACATCAAGGCCATGCTGGAGTCGGGCAACCTGAGCGGGAAGTGCGCCGACATCAACGCCCTGTTCGTCGGCCTGTGCCGCGCCGCCGGCGTCCCGGCGCGCGACATCTACGGCATCCGCCTGGTGCCCAGCGCCTTCGGCTACCGCGAGCTCGGGGCCAATCCCGCGAGCCTGAAGGGCGCGCAGCATTGCCGCGCCGAGGTGTACCTGAAGGAGCATGGCTGGGTCGCGATGGACCCCGCCGACGTCACCAAGGTGATGCGCCAGGAAACGGCGGAATGGATCAAGGACGCGGGCCACCCGGTGGTGGCGCCCGTGCGCAAGGGCCTGTTCGGTGCCTGGGAGGGCAACTGGATGGGCTACAACAGCGCCAGCGACGTGAAGCTGCCCGG
Organism: Ramlibacter sp.; assembly: GCF_035706265.1. GTDB lineage: Bacteria > Pseudomonadota > Gammaproteobacteria > Burkholderiales > Burkholderiaceae_C > Ramlibacter. The sequence goes on from NZ_DASSVG010000459.1 coordinate 9,275, forward strand.
CGCGAAGCAGGGCAAGCTCGGCTTCTTCATGTACCCGCAGGCCGAGACCGCGGCCGGCGCGCGCGACCCGTACGATCCCGACACCTTCGCCTACCAGATCACGGCCCGCGAGATCGCGAGCTGAAGCCAGGATCGATGAAGACCGTCACCGAATCCGGACCGCAGCAGCCCGCCGGCGCCACCGCACCGGCGCTGACGCTTGCCGGCATCGCCGCGCTGCTGTCCTCGGCCTGCTGCGTGATGCCGCTCTTCTTCGCCATCGTGGGCATCTCCGGCGCCTGGATCGGGCAGCTGCGGGTGCTGCAGCCGTGGTCGGTGCCGCTGTCTGGGCTGGCACTGCTGGCGCTGGCGCTGGCCGGCTGGCGCCTGTACCGCCCCGCGGCGGCCGCGGCTTGCGACACGGCCGATCCGGCCGCCTGCCGGCGCGCCGGCTCCACGGCGCGGCGCTGGTTCTGGCTGGTGGCGGTGCTCACCCTCGTGCCCATCGTGGTGCCGCTCGCGGCGCCGCTGTTCTATTGACGGAGTGCTGACATGAACAAGATCCTTGCCGTGCTGGCCGCCGCGCTCCTGGCCGCGGGTTCGGCGTCCGCCGCGCAGCGCCAGGTGGTCCTGAGCGTGCCGACGATGGACTGCGACACCTGCCCGATCACCATCCGCATCGCCCTGATGAAGGTGCCCGGCGTCAGCCGCGCGGTGGTGAGCTACGAGCGCCGCAACGCGAAGGTGACCTACGACGACGCGAAGACGGACGTCGCCGCGTTGACGAAGGCGACGGAAGCGGCCGGGTATCCCTCGTTTCCCGAGTAGGCTGGCGCTGGAGCGAAGCGAAAGCCCAGCGCTTCGCTGCGCTCGCGCATCGCTGGGCTTCGCGCTGACGCGGCTCAGCACCAGCCTACGAATCCGGCTCAGCACCAGCCACGAATACGGCTCCGCACCAGCCACGAATACGGCTGCGCGCGATCTGGTTTGTCCCGTGGCGGGTCCCAGCTCCGCCACCCAG
>NZ_DASSVG010000460.1:0-7534 GCF_035706265.1 Ramlibacter sp.
CCGGCGCGGCGTAGCCCTGCGCCAGGAAGCCCAGGATGGTCACGAGGAAGGCGGCGTAATCGGCCGGCAGCCCGGCGCCGAGCAGCGCCTGGTTCATCTGTTCGGGCGTGATCTCCTGGTAGCGGATGGTCTTGCCGGTGACGCGCGAGAGGATGGCCGCCACCTCGTCGTGGTCCAGCGCCTCGGGGCCGGTGATGTCGAAGGCCTGGTTGTCCAGGTCGTGGCTCGTGAGCAGGCGCAGCACCACGTCGGCGATGTCGCGCGCGTCGATGAGGCTCACCTTGGCCTTGCCGGCCGGCAGCAGGATCTTGCCCTGGGTGTTGATGCCGTGCAGCCAGAAGGTGTGGAAGTTCTGCATGAACCAGTTCGGCCGCACGATGTTGTACGCCAGGCCCGAGCGCTCCAGCGCGAGCTCCGCCTGCCGCAGTGGGGTGGTCTCGACCGCGTTGGCACCCATCGCCGACATCAGCACCACCTTCTCCAGCTGGCGGCGGCGCGCTTCGTCGATCAGCGGCCGCAGCACGGCATGCTGGTCGGCATGGCCGGGCGGCGCCAGCAGGAAGGCGCGCTGCACGCCCTCGAAGGCCTCGGCGACGCCTTCGCCGGTGGCGAGGTTCGCGTGCACCCAGAGCACCTTGCCTTCGCGCGCGCCGGCGCGCTCGGCGCGGCTGGTCATGGCGCGCACCTCCTCGCCGCGGTCCACGAGGCCATGCACGACGCAGGAACCGACGGTGCCCGAGGCGCCGACCACGAGATACGTGTTCATGTGCATCCCTTTCGCTGCAAAGCACGGAGTTTGCGCCGCGGGCGCCGGTCGGGGGGCCGGCCGGCACGCATGCCGGTGCGGCCGGTGCTGACTTGGGTCAAGCCGGCCCCGTGCGCCAGGCCGTATCGTCGGGCGGTCATGGCTGCCCCCCGCATTACCGCTTCCCCCTCGGCCTGGCGCCGCCTGCAGGACGACGTGCAGGGGCTGCTGACGGGCACGCTGTTCGCCGCCCTGGGCATCTACCTGATGAAGTGCGCGGGCCTGGTGCCGGGCGGGCTGGTCGGCCTGGCGCTGCTGCTGCACTACGCCTCGGGCCTGGACCTGGGAGCGGTCTTCTTCGCGATCAATGCACCCTTCTACCTGCTGGCGTGGACGCGCATGGGCCGCGCCTTCACCTTCCGCACGGCCATCGCGGTGAGCCTGCTGTCGCTGCTGACGTGGTGGCTGCCGCAGGCGGTGACGCTGCAGCAGATCGACGGCGCCCTCGCAGCGGTGCTGGGCGGGCTGCTGTGCGGGGCGGGCATGCTGATCATCTTCCGCCATGGCGCGAGCCTGGGCGGGCTCAACGTGCTGGTGCTGCGCCTGCAGGACCGCCTGGGCTGGCCGGCCGGCAAGACGCAGATGGTGCTCGATGCGCTGATCGTGCTGGGAGGCGGATGGTACGTCGGCGATGCGCGCCGGCTGGCGCTGTCGGTGCTGGCGGTGGTGGCGGTGAACCTGGCGCTGGTCTACAACCACCGGCCCGGGCGCTACCAGCCGGTCTGAGCGCTGAGGTTAGGATTCGCCGATGCGGATCCTGCTGGTCGAAGACGACAAGGTGCTTGCCGACGCGCTCTCGCGCGCGCTCGTGCAGTCGGCGCACGCCGTCGACATCGTCTCCACCGGCGAGGAGGCCGACCACGCGCTGACGCTGGCGATCTACGACCTCGCGATCCTCGACATCGGCCTGCCGGGCCTCAGCGGCCTGGAAGTCCTCAAGCGCCTGCGCGGGCGCAAGTCCACCATCCCGGTGCTGATGCTCACGGCCTTCGACACCATGGAGGACCAGGTGCGCGGCCTCGACCTCGGCGCCGACGACTACCTCTCCAAGCCCTTCGACCTGCCGGTGCTGGAGGCGCGCGTGCGGGCCCTGCTGCGGCGCGGCACCCAGTCCACCCCCTACCTGGAACACGGCCTGCTGCGCTTCGACACCGTGGGCCGGCGCGTCTTCTACGACAAGAAGCCGCTGGAGCTCTCGCCGCGCGAACTCGCGGTGCTGGAGCTGCTGCTGATGCGCGAGGGCCGGGTGGTGAGCAAGGAGCAGATGGTCAACCACCTCTATGGCTGGGGCGACGAGGTCGGCGCCAATGCGATCGAGGTCTACGTGTACCGGCTGCGCAAGAAGCTGGAGCCCCTGGGCTGCGAGATCCGCACCGTGCGCGGCATGGGTTACCTGATGGAGCGCAACGATGCGCACGAGTGAGCCGCGCCTGCAGCGCAAGCTGCGCGCCTGGCTGCTCGGGCCGCTGCTGATCCTGCTGATGCTCGATGCGATGGCGGCGTACTGGACTTCGCAGCGCCTGGCCAACCTGGCCTACGACCGCGCGCTGCACGAGATCGCGCGCGAGATCGTGCTGCACGTGCGGCGCGACGGCGCGCGCCTGCGGCTGGACCTCTCGCAGCCGGCCGCCGACATCCTGCTGACGGACGCGCAGGATCGCCTGTTCTACCGCGTCGACGCCGGCGACGGCACCGTGCTCGGGGGCGACACCGCGCTGCCGCTGGGGCGGCGCGTCGCGCCGGGCGGCGAGCCGCTGTTCTCGCAGGAGACCGTGCACGACCAGCCGGTGCGCATGATCGTGGCCCGCATGCGGGTGGACAACGCGCCCGGCGCACCGCTCGTGCAGGTGCAGGTGGCCGAGACGCTGAACAAGCGCAACCGGCTGGCGCTGGAGATGGTGGCCAACGTGGTGCTGCCGCAGCTGCTGTTGATCGTGATGGCGACCGCGCTGGTCTGGTTCGGCGTCTCGCGCGGGCTGGAGCCGCTGCAGCGCCTGCGCCGCGCCGTCTCCGACCGCTCGCACCTGGACCTGAGCCCGATCGACACCCACGACGTGCCGGGCGAGGTGCGCCCGCTGGTCGACGAGGTCAACGAGCTGATGGCGCGGCTGGGCCGGACCTTCGATTTCCAGAACCGCTTCGTCGCCGATGCCGCCCACCAGCTCAAGACACCGGTGAGCGGCCTCAAGGCGCAGATCGAGCTCGCGCTGCGCGAGAACGATCCCGAGCGCGTGCGCCATTCGCTGGCGCAGCTCTATATCAGCGCGGACCGGCTCTCGCGACTGGTGCGGCAGCTGCTTTCGCTGGCCCGCAACGAGCCGGGCGCGCTGGAGACGGTGCAACTCCAGCCGCTCGACCTGAACGCCTTCGCACTGGAAGTCAGCATGGACTGGGTGCCCAACGCGATCAAGCGCAACATCGACCTGGGCTTCGAGGGCGTGGAGCAGCCGCTGACGATCGACGCCGACCGTGACCGCCTGCGCGAAATGATCAACAACCTGATCGACAACGCGATCCGCTACAGCCACGAGGGCGGGCGGGTCACGGTCCGCACCGGCCACACGCCCGAGGGCCAGTGCAAGCTGGCGATCAGCGACGACGGCCGCAGCATCCCGGTGGCCGAGCGGGCCCGCATCTTCGAGCGCTTCCACCGCCTGCTGGGCACGCAGGAGGACGGCAGCGGCCTCGGCCTCGCGATCGTCAGCGAGATCGCCAGGCTGCACGGCGCCAGCATCACGCTGGAGGAGGACGTCGACGGCGTGGGCAACACCTTCACCGTCGTCTTCCGGCCTGCCGCCGGCGCCGGGCCCGTACGGGACAACCCGGTATCCGAAAGCGCGGACCAGCCACTGTAAGCGGGCTGAAAGCTGGACGACAAGATGCCGACAGCCGCGCTTTAAGAGCCTGTCAGCGCGCGCTCGTAGTCTCCAGGGATCGGACCCGGCGTCGGGTCCGGAAACCTTTTTCCAGGAGACACCATGGAGTTCATGTCCAGCCCGGAGTTCTGGGTTGCGCTTTTCCAGATCATTCTGATCAACATCGTCCTGTCCGGCGACAACGCGGTGGTGATCGCGCTGGCGTGCCGGTCGCTGCCGCCGAAGCAGCAGAAGAACGCGATCATCTTCGGCAGCGTCGGCGCCATCGTGCTGCGGGTGATCCTGACCTTCTTCGCCGTCTACCTGCTGACGCTGCCGTACCTGAAGCTGGTGGGCGCCGTGCTGCTGCTGTGGATCGGCATCGGCCTGCTCAAGGGCGATGACGACGACGAGGACGTCGAGAGCAATGCAGGCCTGATGGCGGCGATCAAGACGATCATCATCGCGGACCTGGTGATGAGCCTCGACAACGTGATCGGCGTGGCCGCCGCGGCCAAGGGCAACGTGCCCCTGCTGGTGATCGGCCTGGTGATCTCGATCCCGCTGATCATCTTCGGCAGCACCCTGATCCTGAAGCTGATGAACCGCTTCCCGATCATCATCACGCTGGGCGCCGCCCTGCTGGGTTGGGTGGCCGGCGAGATGACGCTGACCGATCCGGCCATCAAGGGCTTCGTCGAGCAGCACCACTACCTGCACAACATCCTTCCGGCCGCGGGCGCCGTGATCGTGGTGGCGGTGGGCAAATACCTGGCCAACCGTGCTGCCGGCGAGCGCGAAGAGCAAGCCGCGGCGGACCAGCCGGCCGCGTAGCGGACGCGCCATGCGGCAGCTGCTGGTTGCCGTCGATCCCCACAGCCCGGCGCGCACGCGCTCGGCGGTGGAGGCGGCGGTGCGGATCTACCGCGAGGAGTTCGTCGGCATCCGCCTGGTGCGGGTGCAGCCCAAGCTCTCCGGCCACGTCGCGATGTTCTTCGGCACCCGCGAGCTGCAGCAGCTGCAGCAGGACGCGGGCGACGAGGAACTCGCCTATGCCCGCTCGCTGCTCGACGCCGAGGCCATCCCCTACACGGCCACGGTGCTGGTGGGCCGCACGGCGGAGACGATCGCCCAGGCCGCGCGCGAGTTCGGCTGCGACCGCATCCTGTTCGGCACCGAGGAGCCGGGCCTGGCCGGCAAGATGTTCGGTTCGCTGGCGCAGCAGGTGAGGCACCTGCTGGGGCCGGGCAAGCAGTACCAGGTGATCGGCTCCTGAGCCTCCAGGCAAGCCCGGAAACGCCCGCAGCCGCGGGCGTTTCCATTTGCGGCACCATAGGGCTCCGTCATCACCGGAGGAGCCCGTGGACACCGCCATCCGCCGCCAGACCCTGGCCGACCTGCTGCGCCGCAGCGCCAAGCGCCATCCCGACAAGCCCGCCATCCTGTGCGGCGAGACGCGCTGGAGCTTCCGCGAATTCGACGCCATCGTGGACCGGCTGGCGGCCGGCCTCGCCCGCATGGGCGTAGTCAAGGGCGCGCGGGTCGCCGTGCTGGCGCGCAACTCGCACGGCTTCGCGGCCCTGCGCTTCGCGCTGGCGCGGCTCGGCGCCGTGCTGGTGCCGATCAACTTCATGCTCAAGGCCGACGAGGCGGCGTACATCCTGCGCCACGCCGGCGCCGGCGTCCTGGCCACCGACTCGGGGCTGGCGGAGCTCGCGCGCAGCGCCGCGGCGCTCGACACCCAGGTGCGCCAGTTCGTCTGGCTGCCCTCCGAGGAAGCCACGGAGCCGGCCGCCGGCATGACCAGCTTCCACGACCTGGTGGAACAGCGCGAGGCCCCGCCGGAGGTCGACCTGCACTCCGGTGACCTGGCGCAGATCGTCTACACCAGCGGCACCGAATCGGCGCCCAAGGGCGCGATGCTCACCCACGACGCCGTGATCTGGCAGTACGCGAGCTGCCTGGTCGATGCGAGCATCGCCGCCGGCGACGTGATGCTGCACGCGCTGCCGCTGTACCACTGCGCGCAGCTCGACGTGTTCCTCGGCCCCATGGTCTACGTCGGCGGCACCAGCCTCATCACCGCCAAGCCGACGCCCGACAACCTGCTGCCCCTGATCGCGCAGCACCGCATCACTTCCTTCTTCGCGCCGCCGACGGTGTGGATCGCGCTGCTGCGCTCGCCGCTGTTCGACACGACGGACCTCTCGTCCCTCCGCAAGGGCTACTACGGCGCCTCGATCATGCCGGTGGAGGTGCTGCGCGAACTCGCCCGCCGGCTGCCCGAAGTGCGCTTCTGGAACCTCTATGGCCAGACCGAGATCGCGCCGCTGGCCACCATGCTCGGCCCGGAGGACCAGTTGCGCAAGCCGGGCTCCTGCGGCCGCGCCGTGCTGAACGTGGAAACGCGCGTGGTCGACGACGCGATGCGCGACGTGCGCCCGGGCGAGGTGGGCGAGATCGTGCACCGCTCGCCGCACGTGATGCTGGGCTACTTCCACGACGACGAGCGCACCCGCGCGGCCTTCGAGGGCGGATGGTTCCACTCGGGCGACCTGGCGACCATCGACGAGGAGGGCTACATCACCGTCGTCGACCGCAAGAAGGACATGATCAAGACCGGCGGCGAGAACGTCGCGAGCCGCGAGGTGGAGGAGATGATCTACCGGCTGCCGGGTGTCTCCGAAGTGGCGGTGGTGGGCGTGCCGCATCCGCGCTGGGTCGAGGCGGTGCTGGCCATCGTGGTGCCCAAGGCGGGCCACACCCTCACCGAGGCCGAGGTGCTGGCGCACTGCCAGCAGCACCTGGCCGGCTTCAAGGCGCCCAAGGCGGTGGTGTTCACCGAGGCGCTGCCCAAGAACCCGAGCGGCAAGCTGCTCAAGCGCGAGCTGCGGCGGCAGCACGAAGCGCATTTCGCGGGGGCCTGAGGCGTGGCGGACGAAGAAGACCTCCTGGCGCTGGACGCGAGCACGCTGTCGCGCCGAATCGCGGCACGCGAAGTGTCGTGCCGTGATGTGATGCGCGCGAGCCTGCAGCGCATCGAGCGGCTCAATCCTCGGCACAACGCGATCGTCTCGCTGCGTGACCCAGACGAACTGCTGGCGGAAGCGGATGCGCGCGACGCCGCCCTGGCCCGCGGCGAACGCGCCGGCTGGATGCACGGTTTCCCGATCGCGATCAAGGACCTGAGCGACGCGCAAGGGCTGCCCACGACGATGGGGTCGCCCGCGGTTGGCCGCCGCATGCCCGCGGCCGACGCGCTCTTCGTGCAGCGCATCCGTGCCGCCGGCGCGATCGTGATCGGCAAGACCAACACGGCGGAATTCGGCCTCGGCTCGCACACCTACAACGCGGTGTTCGGCATCACCCGCAACGCCTGGGACGCGCGCAAGTCGGCCGGCGGCAGCAGCGGCGGTGCCGCCGTGGCCGTGGCGCTCGGCATGCTGCCGGTCGCCGACGGCAGCGACATGGGCGGCTCTCTGCGCAATCCCGCGGCCTTCAACAACATCCTCGGCTTCCGCCCCTCGCGCGGGCGGGTTCCCGCCGTGCCGGCCGAGGACGTGTTCTTCCAGCAACTCGGGACCGAGGGCCCCATGGGCCGCACGACCGAGGACGTGGCGCGGCTGCTGTGCACCATGGCCGGCTGGGACGCGCGCGCACCGCTGTCGCTCTCGGAGAGTGTGCCGGACCCGGAGAGCGCCGACCCGATCGCCTGTACGCCCGGCAAGCGCATAGGCTGGCTGGGCAGCCTCTGGCCCGACCTCCCGCTGGAACCGGGCATTCGCGAACTGTGCGAGCAGGCGCTGCGAAAGCTCGAGGCGGCCGGCTTCATCGTCGAACCCTGCAGCCTCGACGTGCCGCGCGAGACCAACTG
>NZ_DASSVG010000461.1:0-5531 GCF_035706265.1 Ramlibacter sp.
CGCGCCGCGGATGCCGCCGAGCGGGTTCTTGATCTCGTGCGCGAGGTTGCGGATCAGTTCCTTGTTGGCCTGGGCCTGGTCGATCAGGCGCTCCTCGCGGTCCTGCCGGGTCTGCGCCTCCAGCGGCAGCAGTTCGACCACGAATTCGTCGGCCCTGTCGGTCTGTGCCAGCACCACGTGCACCGGCAGCGGCTCGCCCTGCTGGCGCGCCAGGCCCGTGTCGTAGCGCAGGGCCGCGTACTCGTTGCTGCGCGCACCCTCGAGCGCGTTGCGCAGCACCTGCGGCTCGGTGAACAGGGGCAGCAGGCTCGCGCCCTCGATGCTGCGGCGCGACAGCCCCACGGCATCCTCCAGCGCGGAGTTGGCGAACAGCACGGTGCCGTCGCCGCGCACCACGGCCACCAGCGTGGCAAGCAGGTCGAGCGACTGGAAGCGGGAGGAGGTGGTGGACTTCCCGCGGGGCTTATTTCGCGGCGCCGTTGCTGGCCCGCCCGAGTTCGCGCTTGAGGCCGGCAATGTCTTTCTCGTTGCGCTCGAGCGCGGCCTTCAGTTCGGCCACGCGATCGAGGTATTTCTGGTGGTTGCGGTGTTCGGGGCCGAGCTTTTCCGGCTCGCCATTGTTCCATTCCTGCAGCAGCTCGGACTGGCGCGCCTCGGCCTTCTTGAGCTCGGCTTCGAGGATCGCGCGGGCCTCGTTGTCGCGCGCCTTCTGTTCGCCCGAATCCACCCGCGGACCGGCGGACTGCGGCGCCGTTGCCACGCTGTCGCTGCGGCCGCGCGTGGGCGCCACCGCGCCGCCGTTGACCCGCGTGCCCTGCACCACCGTGACGTTGCCGCCCTCGACCAGCTTGCAGTTCTGCGTGCGGGCGACGGCCTCGTCATTCGTGTAGGTGTTGCCGCAGCGCCAGATCTTGCTCTGGGCGCCGGCATCGGCGGCAAAGGCCAGGGCAGCGAGGGGAATCAGGGCGTAAGACAGCTTCATGGCGGTGCTCCTTGCATCCCACGATGCGCAGGGACGGCCTTTCAGTATCGCGCAAACTCTGCAGATTGCCAAATAAGGTGTTGATTTCAAAGGAAAAGGGGCGACCTTTTGGCCGCCCCTTGTGTATTTTTTGCCGGGGCGCGTGCTTCACGCTCCCCGCCTCGCCTCACAGCGAGTAGTACATGTCGAATTCCACCGGGTGCGTCGTCATGCGGAAGCGCTGCACCTCCGACATCTTCAGCTCGATGAAGGCGTCGATCATCGTGTCGGTGAACACGCCGCCCTTGGTGAGGAAGGCGCGGTCCTGGTCCAGGTATTCGAGCGCCTGGTCCAGGCTGTGGCACACGGTCGGGATCTTCGCGTCCTCTTCCGGCGGCAGGTGGTACAGGTCCTTGGTGGCGGCCTCGCCCGGGTGGATCTTGTTCTCCACGCCGTCCAGGCCGGCCATCAGCATGGCGGCGAAGCCCAGGTAGGGGTTCATCGTCGGATCCGGGAAGCGCACCTCGATGCGGCGGCCCTTCGGGTTGGCCACGTAGGGGATGCGGATCGAGGCCGAGCGGTTGCGGGCCGAGTAGGCCAGCTTCACCGGCGCCTCGTAGCCGGGCACCAGGCGCTTGTAGCTGTTGGTGCCGGGGTTGGTGATGGCGTTGAGCGCCCGCGCGTGCTTGATCACGCCGCCGATGTAGTACAGCGCGAACTCGGACAGGCCCGCGTAGCCGTCGCCGGCGAACAGGTTCTTGCCGTCCTTCCAGACCGACTGGTGCACGTGCATGCCGGAGCCGTTGTCGCCCACCAGGGGCTTGGGCATGAACGTGGCCGTCTTGCCGTAGGCGGCGGCCACGTTGTGGATCACGTACTTCATCAGGATCGTCCAGTCGGCGCGCTGCACCAGCGTGCTGAACTTGGTGCCGATCTCGTTCTGGCCGGCGCCGCCCACCTCGTGGTGGAACACTTCGACCGGGATGCCCAGCTGCTCGAGGATCAGGGACATCTCGGCGCGCATGTCCTGCATGCTGTCCACCGGGGGCACGGGGAAGTAGCCGCCCTTGACCGTGGGACGGTGGCCCTTGTTGCCGCCCTCGTGCTTCTTGCCGGTGTTCCAGGGCGCCTCGTACTCGTCGATCTCGACGTACGAGCCGGACATGTCGTTGCTCCAGCGCACGTCGTCGAAGATGAAGAACTCGGGCTCGGGGCCGAAGAAGGCGGTGTCGCCGAGGCCGGAGGCCTTGAGGTAGGCCTCGGCGCGCTTGGCGATCGAGCGCGGGTCGCGGTCGTAGGCCTTGCCGTCGCCCGGCTCGAGCACGTCGCACGAGAGGATCAGCGTCGTCTCTTCGAAGAACGGGTCGATGTTGGCGGTGGCCGGGTCCGGCATCAGCAGCATGTCGGATGCCTCGATGCCCTTCCAGCCGGCGATGGACGAACCGTCGAAGGCGTGGCCGGACGAGAACTTGTCCTCGTCGAAGTGGGACACCGGCACGGACACGTGCTGCTCCTTGCCGCGCGTGTCGGTGAAGCGGAAGTCAACGAACTTGACCTCGTTGTCCTTCACCATCTTCAACACGTCTGCGACGCTCTTGGCTGCTGCCATCAGGCTTCTCCTGGGGATGTTGGTTGTGAACGAATCTGCGGCTGGCTGGATGCAGCTTCCGTGCCAAAAGCTGGTGCACGTGGGGCCGCACTCAAACTCAGGGATTGTCCTTGAAAGTGATGCCTTTTTCCTACTGGACCTTGACGGATTCAGCGCGACGGCGCACCTCCTCGGTGCAGTTCTGCCGATGCACCATCGTGGAGCAGCTCAGGGGCGCACCAATTCGGGGCCGAGGCGGACCTTCAGCACGTTGAGGCCGTCGACCAGCATGCGGTAGGCCGGGTTGACATGTTCCGGCTCGCCCTTGACCCCCAGGTCGATGTGGCGGCCGAAGGTGGGATGGTCGACGCTCGGCAGGCTGAACACCTTCACCAGCGGATGCTCGCGCTCGATCTGCTCCATCAGCGGCGTGAGCGTCGCTTCCATGGAGCCGAACACGATCACCGACTTCTCCACGTACGTGCCGTGCTGGAACAGGTGCCTGTAGTGCGTGTCCAGCACGTGCTCCATCATCGGCCAGGCCATCACGGGAAAGCCCGGGACGAAGTGCACGTCGCCCACGCTGAAGCCCGGGATCTTGTTGTACGGGTTGGGGATGATGCTGGCGCCGCGCGGGAACACGCCCATGTTCAGGCGGTGGATGTTGTCGGCGCGGTCCGGCTCGTAGGGCACGCCCTGCTCCCGCGCCACGTCCTGCATGCGCTCGCGGATCAGGGCTTCGGCTTCGGGATGCAGTTCGAGCTCCACGCCCAGGGCCCGGGCGGCGCACTGGCGGGTGTGGTCGTCCGGCGTCGCCCCGATGCCGCCGCAGGAGAACACGACGTCGCCGGAGGCGAAGGCCCGCACGAGCGTTTCGGTGATCCGCTGCGGCTTGTCGCCCACGTACTCCGCCCATCCGAGCTGCAGGCCGCGCTCGGTGAGCAGCTCGATCAGTTTCGGCAGGTGCTTGTCGGCGCGCTTGCCGGAGAGGATTTCGTCGCCGACGATGATGAGGCCGATGTCAGGGCGGGGCTGAGACGTCATGCGGTAATCCTACCGGTCCGCCGCGGCGCCGGCGCGACGTTTTCCGGGCGTGGCCGTTTCTTCCAGTTACCATCGCCCGATGTCCATGATTCCCGTGATCCTCTGCGGCGGCTCCGGCACCCGCCTCTGGCCTTTGAGCCGCAAGAGCTTTCCCAAGCAGTTCGTGCCGCTGGTGGGCGACAAGAGCCTGCTGCAGCTGACGCTGGAACGCGTCGCTCCGCTCGGCCCGGAAACGATGGCCGTCGCCTCGGAAGACCACCGGTTCATGGTGGCCGACACCCTGCGGCAGGCCAAGGCGAAGGGCACCATCGTGCTGGAGCCCGTGGCGCGCAACACCGCGGCGGCGATCGCGCTGGCCACGCTGCAGGCGGACCCCGATGCCTACCTGCTGTTCTGCCCGGCCGACCACTACATCCCCGATGCCGCGGCCTTCTGCCGCACCGTGAAGGAAGGCCTCAGCGCGGCGGAGAACGGCGCCATCGTCACCTTCGGCATCGTGCCCACCTTTCCCAGCACGGCCTACGGCTACATCCGCCAGGGCGCGCTGCGCCCGGACGGCGCGCTGCAGGTGAAGAAGTTCATCGAGAAGCCCGATGCCGCCGCCGCGCAGCAGCTGCTGCTGGAAGGCGACACCCTGTGGAACGGCGGCATCTTCCTCGCCCGCGCCCGCTTCATGCTGGAGGCGCTGGAGGAACACGCGCCCGACATCCTGGCGGCCTGCCGTACGGCGATGAAGGGCGCCAGGCGCGAGGAGCCGGGCAACGCCGCGGCCGGCACGGTGTTCGTCCGCCCCGACGCCGCCGCCTTCGCGGCCTGCCGTTCGCAGAGCATCGACTACGCCGTGATGGAGAAGCACGCCCAGGTGGCCGTGCTGCCTTTCCGCAGCCAGTGGAGCGACGTCGGCAGCTGGAACGCGGTGGCCGACCTCGCGCCCGCCGACGCGGAGGACAACCGCGTGCAGGGCCAGGGCTGGGTGCAGGGCGCGCGCAACACCTTCATCCATGCGCCGCACCGCCCGGTGGTGGCGCTGGGCACCGAGGACCTGCTGATCATCGACACGCCGGATGCCGTGCTGGTGGCCAACCGCGCCTGCGCCGAGCAGGTGAAGGACGTGGTCGCCACCCTGGAGCAGTCCAACGCCTCGCAGGCGGTGTTCCACCGCAAGGTGGTGCGGCCCTGGGGCTGGTACGACAGCGTGGATGCGGGCGAGCGCTTCCAGGTCAAGCGCATCGGCGTGAAGCCGGGCGCGTCGCTGAGCCTGCAGAAGCACCACCACCGCGCCGAGCACTGGATCGTGGTGCGCGGCACGGCGGAAGTGACGCGCGGGGCCGAAACCTTCCTGCTCTCCGAGAACCAGTCCACCTACATCCCGATCGGCGAGGTGCACCGGCTGCACAACCCCGGCAAGATGGAGCTGGAGATGATCGAGGTGCAGTCCGGCGGCTACCTCGGGGAGGACGACATCGTCCGCCTCGAAGACACCTACGGCAGGGCCTGAAGCAGCGGCTGTTCCGGCTGCTCCGGTTGGTCCGGCGGCAGCCGTGGCGGCTGCTCGGGCGGCGCGCTGCGCAGCTGCTCCAGCGCCGCCAGCCCGTAGTGGGCGAACCAGAGCGAGGAAAAGGCGAAGACCAGGGTGTAGATCCAGATCGCCACCGGCACCAGGATGGGAAAGGCCGCGGCGAAGAACCAGCCCGAGGCCCACACGATGCTCGGGGCCGCACCCAGGTAGCCCGTCGCCACCCCCATCAGCAGCAGCCACATGCGGTGCCCGCGGAACAACTGGCGGCGCTCCTCGCCGCTCGCGTGCTCCGCCAGTGCGTCGAAGGTCATCACGCGGTAGGTGAGCCAGCCCCAGATCAGCGGCGGGATCAGCAGCATCAGCGGCGGCACCAGCCACAGCGGCAGCGTCACGACGAATGCCGCCACCGCCGCGAGCGT
>NZ_DASSVG010000462.1:0-13083 GCF_035706265.1 Ramlibacter sp.
CCAGCCGCTGCGCCGGCACGTGCCTCCCGGCCGTGCCGGCGCAGCGCTTTTGGGGGCGCGCGCGATGCGTCGACGTCCCTTCGGCGCGCACGAATTGACCGAGCGTTCCACTCGGGATGTCGCCTTTACGCCGCGTGGCGCGCGAGGCCCGCACATGCGCGTGGCGTGCTCCGGTCGCGAACACGCGCGCAACCTTGACGCACGTCAGGGAACAAGGGCGACAGCCGCGAATCGCTCGCATTCACCGGGTGCAATCGGCGCGTTTTTCCGCTCGGACGATTCCTAGGGGAACTTTGAACGGACTCCGATATCGGGGCGCGCCGCCCCTCAACACAATTCCGTTGCAAGGCTCCATGCGCGCGCCACGAGAGGACGCAGCGAAGGAGCAGAAGACAAGGACACATCGGAATGAAGTACCGCTTCGTCGACACCGCGCTGATGGCGCTGGCCGCGTGGACGTGCGCCGGCCTCGCGCTGGCCGCCGATGCGCCGCCGCGCAATGCCGCAGCGGCCAGGCCGGCTGCGAGCAGCAAGGCCGCGCCGCCGAAGGCCAAGGCCGCCGCGCCGCAGAAGGCCGTGCTGGTGGACATCAACAGCGCGAGCAAACAGGAACTCAAGACGCTCCCAGGCATCGCCGACGCGGAGGCCGACCGGATCATCGCCGGCCGTCCCTACCTGTCGAAGGCGCACCTGCAGACGCGCGGGATCGTTTCACCCCTGGTCTTCCAGGGCCTGCGCGATCTCGTGGTGGCGCGACAGAAGGACGCCAAGTTCGGCAAGGCGGCGAAATGACGATGGTGCCGGCACGCGCGCGGCGCGCCGCGCCGGCCGAATTCGAGGGGTGCCCTCACCCGAGGGCGAATGGTTAGCAAGGTGGCATCCACCAAGGAGGGTATGGTGCATATCGCGATAGGAAGACTGAGAAGGCTGACACGCTATGTGGCAGTCGTCGGAGCCGCAGCGTTGATGCTGCATGGCTGCGGCGGGGGTTCGGATGGAGACACCGGACCGGCCGGCCCGCAAGGCCCTGCGGGTCCCGCGGGCCCGTCGACGCCGACCACGCAGGCGCCGGTGAACCTGGCGCAGATGAGCGCCGAGCAGTTCGCCGCGACGCAATTCAATGCGACGGTCACTGGCGTGACCATCGCGAGCCCGCCAGTCGTGACCTTCAAGGTGACCGACCAGAACGGCAACGCGATCGCCGGCCTGGGCTCGACTTCGAAGTCGGCCACGGCCACGGTTGCGAGCTACCCGAACCTGTCCTTCACGCTGGCGAAGCTGGTGCCCGGCAAGCCCGGCGCGGCGCCCGGCATCGCCGGCCCCAGCAAGTGGGTCAGCTACATCGTGACGAGCGTCCCCACTGCGACGGCCGCCTCGAAGGGCACGACGCCCTCGAGCGACAACACCGGAACGCTGGTGGACAACGGCGACGGTACCTACAAGTACACCTTCTACCGCGACATCACGCAGGCGAAGGCCCAGGTTGCCGCCATGACCTTCACGGGCAACGAAAAGGCCGCCGACCTCGGCGACCTGACGTACGACCCGAACGCGGTGCACCGGCTCGTGCTCATGATCTCGGGCAACGCCCCCGGGACCGGCACCAACACCCCCAACGGCGTGCAGTCGACGGCGGCCGTCCCGCTGAAGAACCCGGTCAACGCGGTGTTCGACTTCATCCCGGCCACGGGCAAGGTGCTCACGCCGACGGACGAGGGCCAGCGCCTGATCGTCGACAAGGCGAGCTGCAACGAATGCCACGGCAAGCTTGGCGGCATTCCGGGCACCGAAAGCCAGACCTTCCACTCCGGCAGCCGGTATGACCCGCGCCTGTGCGTGACCTGCCACACCGACCAGCGCAAGTTCGGCAAGGCCAACGTGACGTCGACCAACAACGTCTTCACCGGCAGCACCAACGTGGCCGACGGCGTGACGGTTGGCGACTTCCCCGTGCTGATCCACCGCGTGCACAAGGGCGAGATGCTGGTCAAGGAAGGCTACAACTACGCCGGCGTGAAGCTGAACGAAACGCGCTATCCGCAGGACATCCGCAACTGCTCGAAGTGCCACGACAGCACCGCGCCGAAGGTGGCCCCGCAAGCGTCCAACTTCAAGACCGTCCCGAGCCGCCTCGCCTGCGGTTCCTGCCACGACGGCATCAACTTCGCCACCGGCCAGGGCGTGACGAACGCGGCTGCCAACCAGGCCAAGCTGGAAGGCCAGCCCGTGCCGACCACCGGCACTGGCCACATCGGCGGTGCGCAGGCTGACGACAGCAAGTGCGCCCTGTGCCACGACGCGAACTCGATCGAGAAGGTGTACCACCTCGCGATCACGCCGCCGAACCCGCAGAACTCGCTCGCCGTCGCCGGCGGTAACAACAACACGAATGCGGCCTGGATCGCCTCCAAGCTCGACAACCTGCCGCCCGGCGCGATCAAGGTGACGTACGACGTCAAGAGCGTCTCGCGCAACGCCAGCAAGCAGCCGGTGATCGTGTTCCGGATGCTGCAGAACGGCACCGCGGTCCCGTTCAACGACAAGGCTGCCAAGACCGAGATGTGGGACAACTTCGTCGGTTCGCCGAGCGCGTACTTCGTGTTCGCCGTGCCGCAGGACGGCATCGCGGCCCCGACCGACTTCAACGCCTCGGCCTCGGGCTACCTGAAGACGATCTGGAACGGCACCGCCACCGGCGCCGGCGCGGGCACCATGACCGGCCCCGACGCGAGCGGCTACTACACCGTGACGCTGACGGGCGTGACCGTCCCCGACGACGCGAAGATGCTCACGGGCGGCATCGGCTACACCTACGGCCTCACCGCCACCCAGCCGCTGACGCAAGTGAACCTGGTCGACAGCTCGCTGGCCGACCCGACCCGCAAGCCGCGGTTCGGCACGGCGGACTCGCCTGTGGTGGCCGGCAAGAAGACCGGTGGCCTGATCGTCATCGCCCAGGACGTGCAGAAGGTTGGCGACGGCTACACCGGCCGCCGTGCGATCGTCGAGGACAAGCGCTGCAACTCCTGCCACGAGGAACTCGGCGTGTTCACGCTCGAATCCTTCCACGCCGGCCAGCGCAACGACGGCACGACCTGCTCCTGGTGCCACAACCCGAACCGCACGAGCAGCGGCTGGTCCGCGGACTCGACCTCGTTCGTGCACGCGATCCACGCCAGCGCCAAGCGGGAAGTCGGGTTCAACTGGCATGCGGCGTCGGCCGACAGCACGTATGCAGGCATCGAGTACCCCGGGATCCTGAGCAAGTGCGAAACCTGCCACCTGCCCGGCACCTACGACTTCAGCGCCAGCACCTCGCAGCAGCAGCAAGCCGGCCGGCTGCCGCGCACGGTAGCGACGGGCACGCTCGCGGCCAGCATTTCGACCTCGCCGTACTTCGAGCCTGGCGTCGCCTACGGCGGCGGCTTCAGCTTCAACGCCGGGACGGGTGCGACCACCGCAGCCGCCGGCACCACGCTGATGAGCTCGCCGACCGCGGCGGCGTGCTTCTCCTGCCACGACACGAGTCTGGCGCGGGCCCACATGGAAGCCAACGGCGGTTCGATCTACGAAGCGCGCAGCACGGCGCTGGCCAAGACCGAGCAATGCCTGGTCTGCCACGGCTCCGGCAAGATCGCCGACATCAAGGCGGTGCACGCGAAGTGATGCGACGCGCGTGAGCGCGAGCAGGCGGAGACCGGCTGTCGCCGGCCTCCGCAACCAGAACCCGGGGACGGAAACGTCCCCGTTTTTCTTGTGTCCGCGCGCAACGTTCCCTGTGGCCAAAGCGCCACCTAACGCAAACGGCGCGCGCGCAAAAGATTCGGCATGGGTACCCGGTTGACATTTGTCAACGTGGCCATTCCGCTGCGGAGCACCATTCACGTACTCGCAGTTTCCCTACTTCACTACAGGAGCAATCCGTGAAAGTCCTTACCCTCATCTCCACTGCCATCGCCACCGCCGCGTTCACCCTGCCGGCCACCGCCCAGGACGCCGACGCCGCCATGAAGCTGCTGAAGGCCGAGAACTGCACCAAGTGCCACTCGATCGACAAGTCGAAGAAGGGCCCGGCCTACCAGAAGGTCGCCGCCAAGTACAAGGGCAAGGCCGATGCCGAAGCCAAGCTCACCGAGTTCCTCACCAAGAGCCCGAAGGTCAAGCTCGATGACGGCTCGGAGGAAGAGCACAAGGCGCTGAAGGATCCGAAGGCCGTGGCCACCCTGATCAAGTTCGTTCTCGCTCAATAAGGTCCGGCGCGAAGTAGGGAACGCCGGCCCGCCGCATGGGCCGGGACCGGCGCCCGAAACGCCACAGGTTTTCGCAGAAGGGGGCCCCGCGCGGGGCAATTTGGAGGCGGTATGCTGAAGTCATTCATCCGGCACGGAAAGGCGGCTGTCGCGGCGCTCTCCGTGCTGCTGGCAGCGTGCGGGGGAGGGGGCGGCGGCGGCAGCGATGCGCCGGCGCCCGGCACCGGGGGTTCCCCCGGGCAGGCGACGCAGGCGCTCGCCGCGGCCGCCGCGAATCCGGCCAACGACACCTCGCGCAACGCCTCGGCTCCCTTCACCGTGCTGCAGTCCGCCGGCGTGCCGGCCGTGACCGTCAAGAGCCCGCCCAAGGTGACCTTCGCCGTCTTCTCCGACGGCAAGCTGGTCGACGACCTGACGCTCGCCAACGTGCGCTTCGCGTTCGCCAAGCTGGTGCCGGGCACCAACGGCGACCCGGACCAGTGGGTGAGCTACATCTACCGCAAGGAGACGCCGAAGCCCACCGTCGGCCCCAACAACGCGCCCGTGCTGCCCGACGGGGCCATGCAGGCCACCACCGATCCGCAGCCCGCCAGCGCCGCGGCGACGCAGCTGGTGCGCAACGCGGACGGCTCCTACACCTACACCTTCAGCACCGACGTGAAGGACCCGGCCAAGACCAACAACGTGGTCTTCGAGCCGCAGCGCACGCACCGCGTCGCGATCCAGCTGTCGTACAAGAACGCGGCCGGCGAGACGGTGCTCGTCAATCCGTACTTCGATTTCACCATCGACGCGAACGGCAACTCGGTGCCCGTCACCGACCCGGCGCTCACCCGCAAGATGACCGACGTGAGCTCGTGCAATTCCTGCCACGAGAAGCTCGCGATGCACGGCGGCGGCCGCGTCGACACGCAGTTCTGCGTGATGTGCCACAACCCCGGCACCACCGACGCGAACAGCGGCAACGTGCTGACGCTGTCCACCATGGTGCACAAGATCCACGCCGGCAAGCTGCTGAAGTCGCGCGGCGAGGAATACGCCATCTGGGGGTACGGCGACAACAAGATCAGCTTCGCCGAAGTCGGCTTCCCGCAGGACCTGCGCAACTGCACCAAGTGCCACAGCGGCTCCAACCCCGCCACCCCGCAGGGCGACAACTGGAAGAGCCGCGCCAGCCGCGAGGCCTGCCTGACCTGCCACGACGGCAAGGCCTCCACGGAACCGACCTCCTGGTTCGTCCGCCACACGTTCTTCAACAAGAACCGCGACCCGAATGCCGCGGCGACGCTGCTGCCGAACAGCGAATGCGCCCGCTGCCACGCCCCCGGCGGTGCCATCTCGCCCGAGCGCGTGCACTTCAACCAGAACGAGGACAACGCGGCCAAGTACAAGATGAACATCGAGGCGGCCTCGTACGACGCGGCCAGCAACGCGATCACGGTCAAGTACTTCCTGTCCGATCCGACCCGCGGCAACGCCGCCTACAACCTGGTCACCCCCGATTGCACGGGCACGCCCGTGGCCTGCTCCGGCAGCACGAAGTTCGGCAACCTGCGCCTGATCGTCGCCTACGGCAGCCTCGCCGGCCAGCCCGCCAACGTGACGGAGTACACCAGCGGCAGCGCGGCCCAGGTGTTCGCCTACACCGGCACCAACGACGGCAGCAACCACTACACCGCCACGATCACGCTGCCGACGCCCTCGGCCACCCACGTGATCTCGGGCACCGCGCGCATCGCGACGATCGGCCAGGTCAAGGAGCCCAAGCTCGCACTCCAGTCCGCCGCCGACCCGCGCCCGGAAGTCACGCCGCGCACGCTGGTGAACGTGGTGGTGCAGAACACCTCCAAGGAAATCGCGCTCACCGGCACCCTGCAGCCGCGCCGCACCATCGTCTCGAGCGAGAAGTGCAACGTCTGCCACGGCGCGCTCGGCACCACCTCCGGTGCCAACACGCTGAGCGAAGCCTTCCACGGCGGCGCGCGCAACACGGTCGAAGCCTGCGTGGTCTGCCACGAGCCGAACAAGATGTCGTCCACGCTGATGACCAACGGCCTGGGCTTCAACGAGTCGTACCAGTTCAAGCGCATGATCCACGGCATCCACGGTAACTCGCGCCGCACGTTCCCGTTCACCCACGGCAACAAGGTCGGCGACCGCGCCTTCAACAAGGACGGCACGGCGGTCGGCGGTGGCGCCCCGCTGGCGGCCGACGTCGAGAACTACGCCGCCGAAGTCGCCTGGCCGGGCGTGGGCATCAACTGCAACGCCTGCCACGTCGACAACTCGTACAAGCTCGACAAGGGCACCGTGGGCTCCGTGATCCGCAAGCCCGCCGGCGAGACCGATCCGATGAACTGGCTGGTGATCTCGCCCAAGGCCGCGAGCTGCACGGCCTGCCACGACTCGCCCAAGGCCATGGGCCACGTCACGAGCTTCGGCAACGCGAGCTTCGGCGACCGCACCCAGGCCCAGTCGACGGCGACGGTGGAAACCTGCGCGGACTGCCACTCCAGTGGCCTGTTCAAGGGCGTGGACATCGTCCACGGTCAGAAGTAACGGCGAAGAAGAACCATGATGCGATTGCGCACGGTACTGGCAGCCTTGCTGCTTTGCGTAGGGGGGCTCGCCGCGCCTGCGGCGGCCCTGGCCGGGATGGATGCCGAGGCGTCCAAGGCCTGCGTGGAATGCCATGACTCGGAGGACCTGACGGACTCCAGCCGCCATGCGCACTCGCATTCCACCGATGCCCGCACCCCTGGCTGCGTCACGTGCCACGGGCCCAGCCCGGGGCACGTGAAGAAGCCGGCGGGAGGCAAGCAGCAGCCGCCGGACGTCATCTTCAGCAAGAAGTCGATCTCGCCGGTGGCCGTGCGCAACGCGGTCTGCACCAGCTGCCACAGCAAGGACCAGAAGCGCATGCTCTGGGCCGGCAGCCAGCACGAGGCGGCCGACATCGCCTGCAACAGCTGCCACCAGAACCACACCAACAACGACAAGGCGCTGGCGCGCGCCACCGAGACGGAGCTGTGCTACTCCTGCCACAAGGAGCAGCGCACCCAGCTCGCGCGGCCCTCGCACCATCCGGTGGCGGAGGGCAAGATGGCCTGCCGCGACTGCCACAACGTGCACGGCTCCGCCGGCCCCAAGCTGGCGCGCAAGGACAGCACCAACGACACCTGCTACAGCTGCCACGCCGAGAAGCGCGGCCCCTTCGTGCATCCGCACGAGCCGGCCACGCAGGACTGCGCGAGCTGCCACAACCCGCACGGCAGCACCGTGCAGGCGATGCTGAAGGCACGCCCGCCGATGCTGTGCATGCAGTGCCACACCCCGCACGTGACGGGTGGCGTGGGCGCCGTCGGCGGCCAGCCGGGCGTGTTCACCCCGCCGCGGCCCGGCTTCCCGGCGGCCGTCGGACCGACCACCACCGGCAAGAACGTCGTGAACACCTGGCAGGCGCGGGCGTGCACCAACTGCCACACGCAGACCCACGGCTCGAACAACCCGGCGGCCACCAGCCCGACGCCGCAATTCCTGTTCCGCTGAGCGAAGAAAGAAAACCATGCTTTCCCTCTGCCGACCCGCCGGACGCTGCCGTCCCTCCGTCCTCGCGCTGGCCCTCGTCGCAGCCTTCGCTCCGGCCTACAGCCACGCCGAGTCCGTCGTCGAAAGCTCCGTCAGCGCCGGTATCGGCGCCGTCGCGGGCGACCGCGGCGACCGCCTCCAGTTCGACCAGTACAGCGGGCTGCGCCCGAGCCAGCACGTGTTCGGCCTGTTCGGCGCCGACTACTACCGGCGCAACGACGACACGGGCGTGGGGGTGCGCTTCACCGCCAGCGACCTGCTGACCGACAACCGCGAGCTCGGGCTGCGCTGGGCCCGCCAGGGCGACTGGGCCGTGCGCGCCGAGTACGGCGAACTGGTGCGGCGCGAGACGGTGCTGTTCAACAGCGGCATCGCCGGCGCCGGCACCACCACGCCGCGCATCGTGACCATCGCGCCCGGCACCGGGTCGGACCTGGACCTCGCCACCAAGCGCAAGGGCCTCGGCCTCGGCTTCACCAAGGTGATCTCGCCGCGGCTGCAGTTCGAGCTGAGCGGCCGCACCGAGCACAAGGAAGGCTCGCGCCTGTTCGGCATCGGCTTCGCGTGCCCCTCCGCGCTGGCGCCCACCTGCACCGGCAGCAACGGCGTGCAGACGGGCTCGGGAGTGCTGTTCGCGCCCGAGCCGATCGACTCCGACCACCACCAGGTGGACGCGCGCCTGTCGTACGCGGCGAGCAAGCTGCGCCTGAGCCTGGGCTACTACGGCTCGTTCTACCAGAACAGCTTCGGCAGCCTGAACCCGCAGATCCCGGGCAGCCTGTTCAACCCGGTGGGAACGCAGCTGCCCACGAGCGCGGGGCTGGCGTCCATCCTCGGCAACCCGGTGGCGCTGCCGCCGGACAACCAGGCCCACCACATCGACCTGACGGGCGCGTACCTGCTGTCCCCGACTTCCACCGTCAACTTCAAGCTGGCGCGTTCGCGCGCCACGCAGAACGACAGCTTCCTCGGTGCCGGCCTGGCCGGCGCGCCGGCGGGCGTGGACGATCTCGGTGGCAAGGTCACGACGACGCTGGCGCACGCCGGATTCAGCGCCCGGCCGATGGCCAAGCTGTCGCTGCAGGGCAACCTGCGCTTCGAGGACCGCGACGACGACACGCCGCTGGCCCTCTACAACGTGGAAGGCACCACCTTCTACACCAACCGGCAACTGCCTTACCGCACCACGAAGGGCAAGCTGCAGGCCAACTACCAGTTCACGCCCCAATGGCGCGGCAGCCTGGGCCTGGGCCGCGAGCAGATCGACCGCGGCGTGTTCACGCCCACCAGCGCCACTGCTGGCGTGACGGCCGAGCGGCAGAAGACCGACGAGACCACCTACCGCGCGGAACTGCGCCGCCAGATGACCGAGAGCGTCAGCGGCGCGCTGGCCTACGAGCACAGCAAGCGCGACGGCTCCAACTGGCTGGCCGACAACAGCGGCCTGGGCGTGACCGAGGTGCCCGACCCGAACGCGCCCGGCATCGGCTTCGACCGCGGGGTCTTCATGCCGACGCTGGCGGACCGCAAGCGCGACAAGGTGCGCTTCCTGGCCGACTGGCAGCCGCTGGATGCGCTCTCGGTGCAGGCGGCGCTGGACGTCGGCACCGACCGCTACCAGGCGCCCGGCGTCTACGGCGTGCGCGAGTCCGGCATGCGCCAGGCCACCGTCGATTTCAACTACACCATCTCGGATGCATGGGGCGTGAACGGCTTCGTCGCGCACGGCAACCAGACGATCGACCAGAGCCGGCCCGACCAGGCCTTCATCGCCTTCAAGAACCGCGAGACGCACGTGGGCCTGGGCCTGACGGGCAAGCCGACCAGCAAGCTGGAACTGGGCGCGAACCTCTCGTACCTGCGGGATCGCGCCACCTTCGCGCAGCGGCTGGACTCGACGGCGCCGCTCGCCGATGTCGCGCTGCTGGAAGCCAGCGGCGGGCTGCCGGCCATCACCTTCCGCCAGACCGTGCTGCGGCTCTCGGGCAAGTACACGCTGGACAAGCAGTCTGCGCTGCGCGCGGAACTGGCGCACTACCGCACCCGCTGGAACGACTGGGCCTGGGGCAGCAACGGCACGCCCTTCGTGTTCTCGGACGGCACCGTCGGCACGCGCGACCTGGTGCAGCGCGTGACGCTGCTGCGGGTGGTCTACACCTACAGCTGGAAATAGGGTGGGGAAGAGGGGGCGGCGCTCGGCCGCCCCTTGCGAGGAGAGCGACGCTCAGCCGCCCTTGTGGGCGCGCTTGCCGGGGTTCTTCTTGCTGCGCGTGGACGTGCCGCGCTCCAGGCTGATCTTCTGGCCGGTGCCTTCCCTGGCGATGCGGTAGCCCTCCGCGGTGCGCGGGGCGGGGGTGCGCTTGCGGTCGGCTTCGGTCACGATCTTGTTGCCCATGTTCTGGTTCTCCGGGTGGTTTGTCGAGCTACGGACAATACACCACTGCGCCCTGCACGGTGCACAGGCCCGGCGGGCCGATGCGCGTGGGCGGCACGAACTGCAGGTGCGAGCCGTCGCTGGACCAGCAGCCGCCGGCATCGCACAGCGCCGGGCTGGGCGGGCGCTGGATCGCCACCGGGGGCAGCGGCGTCACCAGCGGCGTAACGGTCACGGGCGGGGCCTGGGCCGGCACTTCGATCTGCGGCGGCGGCACCGCGATCGGCGCCTGCAGCACGCGGCCCGGCCGCGAGGGCGGTGCGCCCACGCCGAGGCAGGTGCTCGCGGCGGCGGAACGCAGCGCTTCGACGCTCGCGGCGTCGGCCCGCTGCTGGCGCGCGGCCTGCAGCTGCGACAGCGCGCTGCCGCAGGCGGCGGACTTGAGCGGATCCTGCTGCGCCGCGCAGGGCAGGGCGAGCAGCAGGGGCAGGAGGGCGCGGGCGATCTTCATGGGCGCTTCGCGGGGTTGTCCGACAGGCGGCGCGGCGGGGCCTCGTCACATTGTGGCGCATGAAGTCCCGCGACACCCGCTCCAGCCACGCCAAGCTCGGCGAGCGCCCCACATCCTCGGTGCCGGCCCGGCCGGACCACGGCGAGAACTCGGCGAGCACCCTGGTCGAGGCGCCGCTGCCGAAGCGGCGCGACCGGCTCGATGCGCACGATTTCCCCGACGGCGGCGGCAGCGGCGGGGCCGAGGCCTTCAGCCGCCGCCGCACCAAGCCCTAGGTTTTGGACGACTTGCTGCCTTTCTCGCCCATGCCGGGCGCATCCTTGTCCTTCAGGTAGCCGGCCTGGTTCTCGCCCTTGCCGGCCCGTCCTTCGTTTTCCAGTTCGCGCGCCAGCGGTGCCTCGCGGTCGCTGCCGAATGCACCTTCGGTGTCGGGCTGGCCGCGCGGGCGCTCCGGCGCCATCTCCTCCACCTCGGGCGGATGCACGTCGCCGCTGGCCTTGGCGTTGTCCTTGGGATCGGGCATGTCCATTTCTCCTTTGCGGTACGCAACCAATCTAAGCCGCGGAGGCCGGCCGCTGTGTAGGATCGGGCCGCCATGAAAATCGCGACCTTCAACGTCAACGGGGTCAAGACGCGGCTCGCGCACCTGCTGCGCTGGCTGGAGAAGGAGCAGCCCGACGTCGCCTGCCTGCAGGAGCTGAAGGCGCTCGACGAGGGCTTTCCCGCCGATGCGATCCGCGCGGCCGGTTACGGCGCCGTGTGGAAGGGGCAGCGCTCGTGGAACGGCGTGGCCATCCTGGCGCGCGGGCAGCAGCCGGTGGAGATCCGCCGCGCGCTGCCCGGCGACGAGGCCGACACGCAGAGCCGCTATCTGGAAGCGGCGGTCGACGGCGTGGTCGTGGGCTGCCTCTATCTGCCGAACGGCAATCCGCAACCCGGCCCCAAGTTCGACTACAAGCTCGCGTGGTTCGAGCGCCTGATCGCGCATGCGGCCACCCTGGTGGACGCGGATCATCCGGTGGTGCTGTGCGGCGACTACAACGTGGTGCCGACCGACTTCGACATCTACAACCCGCGTTCCTGGCGCAAGGACGCCCTGCTGCAGCCCGAGAGCCGCGCCTGCTGGGAGCGCCTGCTGGCGCAGGGGTGGACCGATGCGATCCGCCAGCTGCACCCCGCGGTGCCGATCTACACCTTCTGGGACTACTTCCGCCAGCACTGGCAGCGCAACGCCGGCCTGCGCATCGACCACCTGCTCCTGAACCGCAAGCTGGCGCCGTCCCTGCGCGCCGCCGGTGTCGATACCTGGGTGCGCGGCGAGGAGAAGGCGAGCGACCATGCCCCCACGTGGATCGAACTGGCGAGCCCGCATCCAGGCCAGACCTAGGGAATTTTCTTAACCGCCGCGCAGTTTTCGCTTACCGCTGTGCTTGAAGGCCCGTGGTTTCATCCCGTTACGGACGAGCCAAGGGAGGGAGGAACCATGGGAGCACGCGACGAGAGCGGCGATGCGCTGCTGCTGGAGGCCTTGTCGGACAAGGTGCTGCACCAGTTGCCGGCGGCGGTGTGGAAGGAACTGTTCCTCGGCGGCGGGAGCGGCAGCATCCATTTCGAGGAACGCGAGCTGACGCTCGTGCACGCCGACGCCGCCGCGCCGGCGGGCGAGCCGGGCGGCGCGACCGAACGCTTCTACCAGGAGCTGCAGCGCATCAACACGCGCCACGGCGGCCGGCTCGATCCCTATGTCGATGCCACCGCGCTCGTCACCTTCGAGGAGCCGGGCGCCGCGGTGCGCATGGCGATGGAACTGCAGCGCGCCGCAGGGGGCGTCGCGCTGCGCATCGGCGTGGTGAGCGGAACCTGCACGCTCGCCTTCTTCCGCGCCCACGGCCGCCTGTGGTGCACTCCGCTGGGGCACCTGCCGCAGCGGGCCGCCGAAATCGCGGCCGGGGCGCTGGCGGGCGGCATCGTCATTTCGCCGGAGAGCTTCGCGCCCGGCGGTGTCCACGTGCGCGCGGGCGACTTCGAGGCCACGCGGCGCGACTTCCTCGATTCCGAGCCCGACCTCTCCTCGCTCGCGCTCGAAGCCGAATACGACGGCATCGACATCCGCTGCTAGCCGGCGCTGCTAGCCGCCGAATCCGCCCTCGCGCAGGAACTGCTCCTCCTCGGGCGTGCTCGCCCGCCCGAGCACGGGGTTGCGGTGCGGGAAGCGCCCGAAGCGCGCCACGATGTCGCGATGGTGGCGGGCATAGCGCAGCGACTCGCCCCCCAGGGGCTCGTTGAGCGCCACGCAGCGCTCCAGGTCCGCGAGCTGCTCCGAGTGCATGAAGGGCAGGTAGAAGAACTGGCGCAGGTCC
>NZ_DASSVG010000463.1:0-3544 GCF_035706265.1 Ramlibacter sp.
CCGAGGCCTGGGCCGTCCTGCGGTCGGTGAAGCGCGGCTCGCCGCGCAGCTCCGGCTGCCACGCGGGCGGCCAGGCGAAGCGGTTGCGCAGGGCCTCGGGCGTGAGGCGCTCGGGGCCGACGGGCGGCAGGTGGTCGTCGACCGCGAGCACCGGCACCTCGCGCGGATCGAAGTTGGGCAGCTTCGACAGCGGGGTGTCCGGCGGGATCGTGGCGGAGGGATCGATCGGCGACATGGGACCGTGGAAATGAAAAACCGCCGCGGGCTGGTGGGCCGGCGGCGGCTGGTCGCGAGGCGGTGCTGCGTTACTCCGCGGCGGCGGCGTCCTTGACGCGGTGGGCCAGCTTTTCCTTGATGCGGGCCGACTTGCCGGAACGCTCGCGCAGGTAGTACAGCTTGGCGCGGCGCACGTCGCCGCGGCGCTTGACCTCGATGCCGGCGATCAGCGGGCTGTAGGTCTGGAAGGTGCGCTCCACGCCTTCGCCGCTGGAGATCTTGCGCACCGTGAAGGCGCTGTTCAGGCCGCGGTTGCGCTTGGCGATCACCACGCCTTCGTAGGCCTGCACGCGCTTGCGGTTGCCTTCGACGACGTTGACGGAAACGATCACCGTGTCGCCGGGGGCGAATTCGGGGATCTTCTTGCCCAGGCGGGCGATTTCCTCTTGTTCGAGGGTCTGGATCAGGTTCATGGTTACCTCGTGATCGTGTCCGCGCTGCGCCGCGGCGCGAAGGCGCCGCTCCTGCGACTGAAGGCCCTGGCGCGCCCGCTTCTTGTGGTGCGGGGCGGCCCGGACGGCCGGACAGAGGATCGGGGAGCCCGCGATTATAGCGTGCCGAGGAAATCCTCGTCGGCGCGGCTCAGGCGGCCCGCCGCGCGGGCGGCGGCGATCAGGTCGGGCCGGTGGCGCGCCGTCAGCGCCAGCCGCTGCCGCCGGCGCCAGGCCTCGATGCGGGCGTGGTGGCCGGAGAGCAGTTCCTCCGGCACCCGCAGGCCGTTCCACTCCTCGGGCCGGGTGTAGTGCGGGCAATCGAGCAGGCCGTCGAGGGCGGGGTTGAAACTGTCTTCCTGGTGGCTGCCGGCGTCGTTGAGCACGCCGGGCTGCAGCCGCGCCACCGCGTCCAGCAACGCCATGGTGGCGATCTCGCCGCCCGAGAGCACGAAGTCGCCCAGGCTCAGCTGCACGTCCACGTGGGTGTCGATGAAGCGCTGGTCGATGCCTTCGTAGCGGCCGCAGACCAGGATGGCGCCCGCGCTGGCGGACCAGCGCTCCACGCCCGCGTGGTCCAGCCGCTCACCGATGGGGGAAAAAAGGACGACGGGCGCGGCGTCGCCGCGCTCCGCCTTCACCGCCGCCAGGCAGCGCGCCAGCGGCTCGGCCAGCATCACCATGCCCGGGCCGCCACCGAAGGGGCGGTCGTCGACGCGCCGGTAGTTGCCCTCGGCGTAGTCGCGCAGCTGCCACAGGCGCACGTCGACCTG
Organism: Ramlibacter sp.; assembly: GCF_035706265.1. Taxonomy (GTDB): domain Bacteria; phylum Pseudomonadota; class Gammaproteobacteria; order Burkholderiales; family Burkholderiaceae_C; genus Ramlibacter. The sequence continues at coordinate 1,481 of NZ_DASSVG010000463.1, forward strand.
CCTGGTCTCGTAGGCGCGGCGGGTCACGCCCGCGGCCAGGAAGGGCGCGAAGAGTTCGGGGAACAGGGTGACGACGTCGAAGCGCATGGCGCCTCAGAAATCAGGCTGCCAGTCCACCGTGATGCGGCGCGCGCGCAGGTCGACCTCGTCGACGTAGGCGCCCACGAAGGGCAGCATCCGCTCCTGCGGCTTGCCGGCCTCCTCGTATTCCACCACCAGCACCGTCTGCGGGCCGGTGGCCATCAGGTCCCTGACGCGGCCCAGGTGCACGCCTTCGCGGTTGACGACTTCCAGGCCGATCAGGTCGACCCAGTAGTACTCGTCCTCGGCAGCGGTGGGAAAGGACGAACGCGGCACGAAGATGCGCGCGCCCTTGAGCAGCTCCGCGGTGGTGCGGTCAGCCACCGCATCGGCGCGGGCGACGATGACGTCGGAATGCTCCTTCGCCTCGCGCACGCGCAGCAGCAGCGTGCCGGCGAAGGCCCGGGGGCCCTTGTCGGGAGGCTGCAGGTACCAGCGCTTGGTGGAGAACAGCGCCTGCGGATCGGCGCTGTGGGGCAGGACCCTGAACCAGCCCTTGACGCCCCAGGCATCGTGGATGCGCCCGACCTCGATGGCATCCGCGGGCAGTTCCGCGGGTTCGATGTCCTCTGGCAGCCGCGGGGCTGCCGGACCGCCGGGCGCGGCCATGGGAGCTTCAGGCAGCAGCCGGGGCTTCGGCCGCGGCAGCCGGGGCCTGGGTGGCGCCCTGCTTCAGCAGGCGCTCGACGGTCGGGGAGGCCTGCGCGCCGACGCCGCGCCAGTAGCTCAGGCGGTCCTGCGCGACGCGCAGCTTCTCTTCCCCATCCTTGGCGATGGGGTTGTAGAAGCCCAGCCGCTCGATGAAGCGGCCGTCGCGGCGCACGCGCTTGTCGGCGACGACGATGTTGTAGAACGGGCGGTGCTTGGAACCGCCGCGGGAGAGTCGAATGACGACCATGCTTTATCCTTCGGGTGGATGACAGCGTGCCTTCCCGGCACGCATGATGTTCTTCCGGCGTTGAGACACGCGACTGGCCACCCGGCCAGCGACACGCCGAAAAGCCCGCGATTATAACTTCTTCTCCTTTATGCTGACTCTGCGGCCGAGCACCGACGCCGACATTCCCGCGATCACCGCCATCTACGCCCACCACGTCCTGCACGGCACCGGCACTTTCGAGACCACCGCGCCCACCGAGGCCGAGATGGCGGCGCGCCGCGCCGACGTGCTCGCCAAGGGCCTGCCCTACCTGGTGGCCGACAACGACGGCCGCGTGCTGGGCTTCGCCTACTGCCAGTGGTTCAAGCCGCGGCCGGCCTACCGCTTCTCGGCCGAGGACTCCATCTACCTCGACCCCGACGCGGGCGGCCAGCGCATCGGCAACAAGCTGCTGACCGAGCTGTGCAAGCAGGCGGAGGCCGCCGGCATCCGCAAGCTGATCGCCGTGATCGGCGACTCGGACAACGTGCGCTCGATCGGCGTGCACCGCGCCGTGGGCTTCCGCCACGTGGGCACCATCGAGTCCTGCGGCTGGAAATTCGGCCGCTGGCTCGACATCGTGCTGATGGAACGCTCGATCGGCGAAGGCAGCCGCACGGCTCCGGAAGCGCCGGCGAAATGAAGAGCAAGACGCTGGCGACCTGGCTCGCCTTCCTGGGTGGGCCGCTGGGGCTGCACCGCTTCTACCTGCGCGGCTTCGGTGACCTGACCGGCTGGCTGCTGCCGATTCCCACTGCGCTGGGGCTGTACGGCATCGAGCGGGTGCAGCAGTACGGGCAGGACGATACCCTGTCCTGGCTGCTGATCCCGCTGCTGGGGTTCACCATCGCGGGCTGCTGCCTCAACGCGATCGTCTACGGGCTGATGGAGCGGGAGAAGTGGAATGCGCGCTTCAATCCCGCCGCCGCGCCCGGCGCCGAGCCCGGCGGCACCCATTGGGGCACGATCTTCGCCATCGCCCTCTCGCTCGCCATCGGCGCCGGCGTCCTCATGGCCAGCCTGGCCTTCAGCTTCCAGCGCTATTTCGAGTACCAGGTGGAAGA
>NZ_DASSVG010000464.1:0-8457 GCF_035706265.1 Ramlibacter sp.
GCCGTTGCGCCGGTACAAGGCGCCCAGCGCCGGCGGCCACGCATAGTCGGAATAGGTCTGCCCGCGCACCTTCGCCATGGCCTGCGGCACGTTGACCGCGAACTCGTGGGGCGGCGCGTACTGGCAGGCGTGCAGGCAGGCACCGCAGTTGTGGCACAGGTTCGCCAGGAAATGGATGTCGGCCTTGCCGAACTCCAGGCGGCGTGTCATGGCCGGAAACACCGCGCAGAAGCCTTCGCAGTAGCGGCAGGCATTGCAGATCTGCATCTGCCGGGCCACTTCGTTTTCGGCTGCGGTCAGCACGACCTCGCCCTTGGCCAGCGCGACGGCATCGCGGGCCAGCACTTCAAGCGCTTGCATGTTCTTTCGCTCCTTCGTGCAGCGCGGCCCGCGCCGCGTTGGTGCCGGCGATGCGGCCGAAGGCCGTGCCGATCGACATGCCGACGCCGGCGGTGTAGCCCTTGCCCAGGACGTTGCCGGCCATCATTTCTCCCGCGACGAACAGGTTCTGGCTGGGAACGTCCTGGAAGCGGACCGCAGCCGTCTCGTCGGTGCGCAGCCCCAGGTAGGTGAAGGTCACGCCGGGGCGCACGGCATAGGCGTAGAACGGCGCCGTGTCGATGGGGCGCGCCCAGTGCGTCTTGGGCGGGACCACGCCCTCCGTGTGGCAGTCGTCGAGCGCCGTGTGGTCGAAGGTGCCGACGCGGCAGGCGGCGTTGTAGGCCTGCAGGGTGTGCATGAATCTCTCCACCGGCAGGCCCACCTTGGCGGCCAGTTCCGGCAGCGTGTTCGCCACCACGCCGGGGAACACCGGCGGCATGAAGCGCCCGACCGCCTTCGCGTCGATGATGGAATGGGCGACCTGTCCCGGCTGCTGCGCCACCAGCCGGCCCCAGATGGCATAGCGCTTGGGCCAGAAGTCCTCGCCCTCGTCGTAGAAGCGTTCGCCGTCCCGGTTGACCACGACGCCGAGGGACACGCAGTCGATGCGCGTGCAGATGCCGCCGTCGTACAGCGGCGCGCGCGCGTCGATGGCCACCATGTGGGCCTGGGTCGGATCGCCGATGCGGTCCGCGCCGTGGTCGTCCAGCAGGTGCTTGAGCAGGGTGCCGCGGTTGTACCGGGTGCCGCGGATGAGGAAGTTGTCGGCCGGCCATTCGCCCCGCTCGTTGCGGCCCCAGGCTTCACGCAGCCATTCGCGGTTCGACTCGAAGCCGCCGGCGGCCAGCACGCAGGCCCGGGCGGTGATGCGCTCGCCTTTCACCCACGCCGCCACGAAGCGCCCGTCCTCGATCTCCACGCGATCCACCGGTGCGTCGTACCGGATGCGCACGCCGAGCCGCTCCGCGCTGCGGTAGTAGGCGTTGACCAGGGCCTTGCCGCCGCCCATGAAGAAGGCATTGGTCCGCGCCACGTGCAGGGCGCCCGACAGGGGTGGCTGGAAGCGCACGCCGTGCTTGCGCATCCAGTCGCGGCAGGACGAGGATGCGCGGATGGCCAGGCGCGCGAGGCGCTCGTTCGTCACCCCGCCGGTGACCTTCAGCAGGTCCTGCCAGAACTCCTCCTCGGGGTAGGCGTCGACCAGCACGTCCTGCGGGGCATCGTGCATGCAGCGCAGGTTGCGCGTATGCATGGAGTTGCCGCCGCGCCATTCGCGGGGGGCGGCTTCCAGCAGCAGCACGCTGGCGCCCGCCTCGGCAGCCATGAGGGCCGCGCACAGTGCGGCGTTGCCGCCGCCGATGACAAGCACGTCGGTGCTCATGTCCCCTCCAGAAGTGTGGGCGGATTGTGCGAGTCGGCGGTCCGGCTGTGAAATGAAAAGAAGGTCGCGATTCTTGCGGTTACCGCAACAGCGCCTCAGACCTTCACGGGCGTGCTGCGCACCAGCTCGTAGAACGCCTCGGCCGCCGGCGACAGGCTGCCGCGGCGCGCGCGCAGCAGGACGACCCGCCGCTTCACCACCGGCGCCGTCAGCGGAATCTTGCGGATGCCGGGCCGGTCGCCTTCCCGGATGGTGGAGGCCGGCAGGATCGCTGCACCGACGCCTGCAGCCACGAGGTTGACCGCCGTCGCATGGTGGTCCACCTCGTACTTGGCATCCAGCCGGACGTTGTGCCGCGCCAGCTGGTAGTCCATGACCACGCGCGTGGCGACCAGGCCGCTCACGCGCACCAGCTCGATGCCGCGCATGTCGTTCCACGACAGGGTCTTGCGCTCCTGCAAGGGGTGCGGCGTGCGGCACACGAAGACCAGCGGGTCCGAAAAGAAGGCGGTTTCGACCAGCTCGGACTGGCTTTCGCCCGCCAGTGCGATCCCCAGCTCCGCCCTGCCGTGGAGGACGGCGGTGCGCACCTGGTCGGACGTCCCATCGAGCAGGCGGACCTGGTTGTGCGGATGCCGCTTCGCGTATTCGCGGATGATCCGGGGCAGCACGTGGGAGGCCAGCGTGGGGATGCACGCCACCGTCAGATTGCCGCGGCCGTGCTGCGCCATCTCCTTCAGGCGCTGCACGGCCGATGTCGTCTCCTGCACGATCGCACGGGCCTGCGGCAGGAAGTCGCGGCCGACCACGGTGAGTTCGACTTTCCGCGTCGTGCGATCCAGCAGCCGCACGCCGAGATAGGCCTCGAGCTTCTGGATGCGCCGCGTGAGCGCGGTCTGCGTGATGTGCAGCTCGCGCGCGGCCTTGTTGAATCCGCCCAGTTCCGCGATCGCAACGAAGGCCTGGACACCGTCGAAATCGATCTTCATGGCCGCGATTGGAGCATGCCCGGCGGGAGGCTACCCCTGAGCTGGCCGTCCGGCCCCGCCGCGGGCAAGAGACAATGAGGGAATGCGGATTACCTATGTCAGCGAATCGTGGCCGGAAACGACCTACGAGATCGAAAGCGACCGCTTCGGGAGCTACACGATCCGGGTCGGCGGCCGGGTGGTCAAGCGCGTGACCTCGGTCACCGAATACCTGGGCCGGCCCAAGTGGGGCAGCAAGAAGCTCGAGATCAATGCGATCGAGGATGCCAAGGCGGCGATCGCGAAGTTCAAGTCCCCGACCGGCTAGAGCTCCGGCCGGCTAGACCTCGGACTGCAACCCGACCGCGGACCGCGGTGGCATGATCGGCGCGCCAAATGCCACGCGCGGCCGGCCATCCGGCGCTGCGGCCTGTGCGTCCGGCATGGAGCACCTCATGGCCACGCCCAACGACACTCCCTCCTCCAGCAACCCGCCCTCGTTCTTCGCCCGGATCGGCCTCGCGTTCCGGGCCTTCTCCGCCGTGCTCGGCGATCCCGGCACGGCGGCGCGCTTTCTCGGCATGCCCGGCGGGGCCGCGCCGGCGCCAGCGGCCGCGGCAGCGCCAGCGGCCCGGCCAAGCCCCGCAGCCCCCGCGGCGACCCTCAAGCAGGCCAGTCCGGATTCCGCGCTGCAACTGCTGTCGCTGCTGCAGCGGGACGCGCGGCTGATCGACTTCGCCGGCGAGAATCTCGCCGGCTACAGCGACGCCCAGGTCGGCGCCGCCGCGCGCCTGGTGCACGAGGGCTGCGCCAAGGTGCTGCGGGAGCACTTCCAGATCGTGCCGGTGCGCGACGAGCCGGAGGGCAGCCGCATCGCGCTGCCGGCCGGCTTCGACGCCGCGGCGGTGCGCGTCACCGGCAACGTGGTCGGCCAGCCGCCCTTCACCGGCAGCCTGCGCCATCGCGGCTGGCGCGTGGCCGAGGTCAAGCTGCCCCAGCTCGCCGAAGGGCACGACACCCGCGTGCTCGCGGCCGCCGAGGTGGACCTGTGAGTGAGGTTTCGCAACGAGGCGCCGGCCCGCGCTATTCCATCGGCATCGACCTCGGCACGACGCACAGCGCGCTGTCGTTCATCGACATCGGCGCCAGCGACGGCGAGCAGACCGTGCACGGCGTGCTGCCGGTGCCGCAACTCACGGCGCCCGGCACCGTCGAGGAGCAGCCGTTGCTGCCGTCCTTCCTCTATCTCCCGCATGCCGACGAATTGCCGCCGGGCGAGCTCGCGTTGCCGTGGCCGACCGAGCGCAGCGGCGTCGTGGGCGAGCTGGCGCGCAGCCGCGGCGCGACGACGCCGATCCGCCTGGTGTCCAGCGCGAAGAGCTGGCTGTCGCATCCGGGCGTGGACCGGCGCGGCGCCATCCTGCCGCCCGACGCCCCGCCCGAGCTGGAGCGGGTGTCGCCGCTGGAGGCGTCGCGCCGCTACCTCGAGCACCTGCGCGCGGCCTGGGACCGGGCGCACCCCGAGGCGCCCTTCGCCGAGCAGGACGTGACGGTGACGATCCCGGCCTCCTTCGACCCGGCCGCGCGCGAGCTCACGCTGGAAGCGGCCAAGGCGGCGGGCTATCCCGCGCCGACGCTGCTGGAAGAGCCGCAGGCCGCGCTCTACAGCTGGATCCAGACGGCGGGCGCCGCCTGGCGGCAGCAGGCGCGGCCGGGCGACGTGATCCTGGTGGTCGACGTCGGCGGAGGGACGAGCGACTTCTCGCTCATCGCCGTGCTCGAGCGCGAGGGCAGCCTGGAGCTGCACCGCGTGGCCGTCGGCGAGCACATCCTGCTCGGCGGCGACAACATGGACCTGGCGCTCGCCCACGTCGTCGCGCGCAAGCTCGCGGCCGCCGGCACGACGCTCGATGCCTGGCAGCTGCGCGCCCTCACCCATGCCTGCCGCGGCGCCAAGGAAAAGCTGCTGGCCGACCCCGAGGCGACCGCGCTGCCCCTCGTCGTGCCCAGCCGCGGCAGCCGGCTGATCGGCGGCTCGATCCGGACCGAGCTCACGCGCGAGGAGGTCGCCGCGACCATCCTCGAAGGCTTCTTCCCGGCGGTCGAAGCCTCGGCGCGGCCGGTGACGCGCGTGCGCGCGGCCCTCGCGCAGCTGGGCCTGCCTTATGCGCAGGACGCCGCGGTGACGCGCCACCTGGCCGCCTTCCTCGGCCGCCAGCTCGGTGCGGTGGCCGAACTGGAAGGCTTCGCGACCCGCCAGGGCCCCGAGGCCAGCTTCATCCATCCCACGGCGCTGCTGTTCAACGGCGGCGTGTTCAAGTCGCAACTGCTCGCCGAACGCGTCGCCGGCACGCTCGACCAGTGGCTGCGCGCCGAAGGCAGCGAGCCCGCGCGTGTGCTGGCCGGGGCCGACCTCGATCTCGCCGTCGCGCGCGGCGCGGCGTACTACGGCTACGTGCGGCGCGGGCGCGGCGTGCGCATCCGCGGCGGCACGGCGTTCGCGTACTACGTCGGCGTGGAGTCGTCGATGCCGGCCGTGCCCGGGATCGAGCCGCCGCTGCAGGCGCTGTGCATCGCGCCGTTCGGCATGGAAGAGGGCACCGAAGCCGCGCTGCCCTCCCTGGAGGTGGGCGTCATCGTCGGCGAGCCGGTGCACTTCCGCTTCTTCGCCTCCTCGGTGCGGCGGCACGACGCCGTGGGCACGGTGCTGGATGCGTGGGCCCCCGAGGAATTGCGCGAGATCGACGCCATCTCGGCCACGCTGGCGCCGCAGGGCCGCACGCCGGGCGAGATGGTGCCGGTGCGCCTGCATGCGCGCGTCACCGGGGCCGGCACGCTGGAGCTCGAAGCGGTGCCGCGCAGCGGTGACGAGCGCTGGAAGGTCGAGTTCGACGTGCGCGGCGAGCCCCGCGCAGGCGGCGAGGGCGGCGGCTGACGCGCCGAAGCGTGGACACGAGCGTCGCGATGGCGCCCTACGTCGTCGGCATCGATCTCGGCACCACGCACACGGTGGTCGCGTGGGCGCCGTCGAAGGCGGTCGCGGACGACGCGATCCAGGTGTTCGGCATCGAGCAACTGGTCGCGCCCGGCGAGGTCGCGCCGCGGCCGCTGCTGCCCTCGGCGATCTACCACCCCGCGCCGGGCGAGATCCCGGCCGGCGACCTGGTGCTGCCCTGGGGCGCGAGCGACGCGGCGGTGGTCGGCAGCCTGGCGCGCGAACTCGGCGCGCAGGTGCCCGGCCGCCTGGTGGCGAGCGCGAAGAGCTGGCTCTCGCATGCCGCGGTCGACCGGCTGGCCCCCATCCTCCCCTGGGGCGCCGCGGAGGACGTCCCCCGGATCTCGCCAGTGGAAGCCAGTGCGGCCGTGCTGGCGCACGTGCGGGCGGCATGGAACCACCGCATGCCCCACGCGCCGCTGGAGCAGCAGGAACTGGTGCTGACCGTGCCGGCCTCGTTCGACGACATGGCCCGCTCGCTCACGCTGGAAGCGGTGCGGGCGGCCGGCCTGCCCACGCTGCGGCTGCTGGAGGAGCCGCAGGCCGCGCTGTACGACTGGTTGTTCCGCCACCGGCGCAGCCTCGTCTCCGAATTGGCCGATACCCGCCTCGTGCTGGTGTGCGATGTGGGCGGCGGCACCACGGACCTGAGCCTCGTGCGGGTGGAGATGCGCGGCAACGAGCCGCGGCTGGAACGCGTGGCGGTCGGCAGCCACCTCATGCTGGGTGGCGACAACATGGACCTCGCGCTCGCGCACCTGGCCGAAGGCAAGCTGGCGGCCGCGGCCGGCGGGCAGCGCCTGGCGCCCGGCGCGCTGTCGCAGCTCATCGAGCGCTGCCGCGGCGCGAAGGAAAAGCTGCTGGCGCGCGATGCGGCGGAGCGCGTGGCGGTCACGCTGCTCGGCACGGGGTCGCGCCTGGTAGGCGGCGCCCGCACGGCGGACCTGCTGCGCGAGGAAGCCGAGCGCATCGTCATCGACGGATTCTTCCCGCGCGTGGCCGCCGATGAACTGCCCCGCCGCGCCCGCACGGGCAGCGGCCTCGTGGCTTTCGGCCTGCCTTATGCGAGCGACCCGGCGGTGACGCGGCACCTGGCCGCCTTCCTGGGTCAGCACCGGGCCTCAGGCTGGCCCGACGCGGTGCTGCTCAATGGCGGCGTGTTCCGCGCCCATGCCATCGCGGCGCGCCTGCACGAGACGCTGGAGCAATGGCGCGGCGCCGCGGTGAAGCCGCTGCACAACGCGGACCCCGACATCGCGGTGGCGCGCGGCGCGGTGGCGTACGCGCTGGCGCGTCGCGGCCTGGCGCCGAAGATCGCCGCGGGCGCGGCCCGCAACTACTTCCTGCGGGTCGAGGGTGCGGAGGGCGAAGCGCGCGGCATCTGCGTGCTCCCCCGCGGCAGCGAAGAGGGACACGAGGTGCCGCTGGAAGGGCGCAGCTTCGCGCTCAAGAGCGGCGAGCCGGTGCGCTTCGACCTCGTCGCGACCACCTCGGGCACGCCCGCTGCCGGTGCGCAGGTGGACCTGGGCGAACTCGATGCGCAGGCGCTGCCGCCCCTGGCCACCGTGCTGCGCGCGCCGCGCGGCGCGGACCGGCAGGAGATCGCCGTCCACCTGGCCTCGACGTTGACGGAAGTCGGCACGCTGGCCCTGTATTGCATTGCCGACGAAGACCCGGGCCAGCGCTGGCGGCTCGAGTTCCAGTTGCGCGGCGAAGGCGCGGCGGCTTCGTCGCAAGGCCTGCCACCGCGCTTCGCCGAAGGTGTTGCCCTGGTGGAGCGCGCGTTCGGCACGCGCGACCGGTCGGCCGACCCGAAGGGGGTGAAGCAATTGCGCGCGCAGCTGGAACACCTGTTCGGGCAGCGCGAGCAATGGAGCCTGGGGCTGCTGCGTGCCTTGTTCGATGCACTGCTGCAGCGCGCCCGCGGCCGGCGCCGCTCCGTCGATCACGAAAGGGTCTGGCTGAGCCTGGCCGGCTGGTGCCTGCGCCCCGGTTTCGGCGACGCGCTGGACGAGTGGCGCATCGAGCACCTCTGGCCGCTCTACGCGCAGGGCGTGCAGCATGGCCGCGACGCCCAGGTCGGCGCCGAGTGGTGGACGCTGTGGCGGCGCGTCGCCGGCGGCCTGCCGGAGGAAGCGCAGCAGCAGTTGCTGCAGGACTTCGCGATCAACCTGCGCGGCGCCGAGATCGACCCGGCCGAATTGCGGCAGATGCAGCGGCCGGTGAAGGGCGGCTGGGACGACATGGTGCGGCTGTGCGCGACCCTGGAGCGCATCCCCAGCGAGCACAAGGTGGAAGTCGGCGACTGGCTGGTGGAGCAGTTGCAGCACGGTGGGCCCAGGGCGCGCAGTCCATGGACGCTCTGGAGCATCGGCCGCCTGGGCGCGCGCCTGCCTTTTCACGGTAGCGCGCACCGCGTGGTGCCTGCGGACAGCGCCGCGGCGTGGCTGCAGGTGCTGCTCGCGCTGGACTGGAAGCAGGTCGATGGTGCGGCGGCCGCGGCCGCGAATCTCGCCCGCCTGAGCGGCGACCGGGTGCGCGACCTGCCGGCCGACCTGCGCCAGCAGGTGATCGAGCGCCTCGAGGCCGTGCGTGCGCCGCCCGCGTGGATCGCGCGGGTGCGCGAGTTCATTCCGTTGGACGAAGCGGGCCAGCAGGGCGTCTTCGGCGAAGCGCTGCCGCTCGGCTTGAAGTTGATCGACCCGCCCTGAGACCCCCTCCCCCCTTGGGGG
>NZ_DASSVG010000465.1:0-4641 GCF_035706265.1 Ramlibacter sp.
TCCGATCCTGCATGTGGTGCGCTTTTCCGGCGACCGGCTCGGCGCGGTCTGCGAGGCGATCAACGCGACGGGCTACGGCCTCACGTTGGGGCTGCACTCACGCATCAAGGCGACGGCGGATTTCGTCGCCGCCCATGTCAAGGTCGGCAACATGTATGTGAACCGGAACCAGATCGGGGCGGTGGTCGGCGTCCAGCCCTTCGGCGGCGAAGGCCTGTCCGGCACCGGCCCGAAGGCCGGCGGCCCGCATTACCTGGCGCGCTTCTGCGCGGAGCAGACCGTCACGGTAAACACCGCCGCGGCCGGAGGGAACGTCGCGTTATTGACGTGAAGCCGGCTCAACCCTTGAGCAGGTTGCGCGAAACGCGCTCCTTCACCGGGTCGCCGAGCAGTTCGTTCGCGCTCGGGAGTTTTCCGTCGTAGGCGCCCAGCACGTCCTGCAGGGCCTGCAGCGTGCGCTGCAGCTGGGCGGCATCGTCGCCGCGCTGGGCCAGGTCGGCACGCACGTCTTCCAGCGCACGGAACAGCAGCGCGCGGGTGTTGCCGCGGATCACGAGGTTGCCGTCGGATTGCCAGATGGCCTTGTGCATGTATTTCATTCGAGGAATCTCCCTGGGGTAGGACTCCAGAATGAGGCACGCGGCGCGGCCCGGCTGTGGGCGGCGCCCACCTCCTGGGGCCGGTGCGCATTGAGGCGCGGCGTCAGCCGCAAGCACAGCGGTAGGCGTCGAACCGCAGGCAAGGCCTTGTCAGCCGACGCCTCGCCGGCTGCATGCCGACAGGCTCTTCAGTGCGCGCCGGCGGCCGCGTCGGCGCCGCCGGGGGCGCGCTGCGGGTGCGTGAGCCACACCAGCGGGATCATCACCAGGAACAGGACGGCCGAGCCCCAGAAGATGTCGTTGGCCGCCATCATGAAGGCCTGCTGGTCCACCAGCCGGTTCACCTGCGCCAGCGCCTGCTCGGGCGAGAGCCCGGCGGAGGTGAGGCCGTTGAGCGCGGCCTGCGCCACGTTGCTGCCCGGGCCGACGTGCTCGACGAGGTTGGCGTGGTGCAGCGCGGCCCGGTCCTCCCACAGCGTGGTGGAGATCGAGGTGCCCACCGCGCCCGCCGTGATGCGAACGAAGTTGGTCAGGCCCGAGGCGGCCGGGATGCGGTCCGGCGCCAGCCCCGACAGCGTGATCGTGATCAGCGGGATGAAGAAGAAGGCCATCGCCACGCCCTGGATGATGGTCGGCACCATGATGGTGGCGAAGTCGGCCTGGGTGTTGAAGCGCGAACGCATCCACAGCACCAGCGCGAAGACGACGAAGGCAAAGGTGGCGTAGCGGCGCGGATCGACCGTGGTGATGGTCTTGCCCACCACCGGCGAGAACACCAGCGCCAGCAGGCCCACCGGCGCCATGATCATGCCGGCGTCGGTGGCCGTGTAGCCCATGAACTGCTGCAGCCACAGCGGCAGCAGCACCACGTTGCCGAAGAACAGGCCGTAGCCGATCGACACGGCCAGCGTGCCGGCCCAGAAGTTGCGCCGCGCGAAAAGGCGCAGGTCCACCACCGGGTGTTCGTCCGTCAGCTCCCAGGCCAGGAAGAACAGGAAGCCGACCACGGTGATGATGGCCAGCGCCACGATGGTGGGCGAGGAGAACCAGTCGTACTCCTTGCCCAGGTCCAGCATCATCTGCATGCAGCCGACCCACAGCACCAGCAGGCCCAGGCCGATGGTGTCGATCGGCAGCTTGCGGGTGGGCGTTTCGCGCTTGTGGTAGATGCCCCAGGAGGCGAGCGCCGCGACCACGCCCACCGGGATGTTGATGTAGAAGATCCAGGACCAGGAGATGTTGTCCGTGATCCAGCCGCCCAGCAGCGGCCCCATCACCGGCGCGATCAGCGTCGTCATGGACCACATCGCCATGGCCAGGCCCGCCAGCGCGCGCGGATAGCTGGAAAGCAGCAGCGACTGCGACAGCGGGATCATCGGCCCGGCGACGAAGCCCTGCAGCGCGCGCGCCGCGATCAGCAGCGGCATCGAGGGCGCCAGCCCGCACAGCCAGGAGGCGATCACGAACAGCATCACGCTGGCGATGAACAGGCGCACCTGGCCGAAGCGTTGCGACAGCCAGCCGGTGAGCGGCACCGCGATGGCGTTGGCCACCGCGAAGCTGGTGATGACCCAGGTGCCCTGGTTGGGGCTGACGCCCAGGTCGCCGGCGATGGCCGGCAGCGACACGTTGGCGATCGAGGTGTCCAGCACGTTCATGAACGTGGCGGCGGACAGCGCGATCGTGCCCCAGACGCGCGCCGAGCCCTCCAGCGGAGGCGGCGGCAGGGCTTGCGCGGCGGCGCTCACGATCTCAGTGGCGTTCGGCCGCGGCGCCGGACGCGGCCAGGCGCGCGGCGGAAGAGCCGGGCGCCTTCGGGCGCTCGGCGGAGGCGCCGTTCGCCGTCATGCGGCCGGCACCGCTGTTGGCGGCGATCACGCGGCGCACGGCGGCATCGGCGCCGTCGTCCTGGGTGCTGAAGACCTGGGTCTGGGACACGGCGGCGGCGCGGGGCGCGTCGGCCAGCGTCTTGCCGCCCTGCTCCGCCACGTCCACGGTCGCTTCCATCGACAGGCCCACGCGCAGCGGATGCTCCTGCAGCTGCTGCGGATCGAGCGCCACCCGCACCGGCACGCGCTGCACCACCTTGATCCAGTTGCCGGTGGCGTTCTGCGCCGGCAGCAGCGAGAAGGCGGCGCCGGTGCCGACGCCCAGGCCGGCCACCCGTCCCTTGTACTCGACGCGCTTGCCGTAGATGTCGGCGGTGAGCGTCACCGGCTGGCCGATGCGCAGCTTGCGCAGCTGCACTTCCTTGAAGTTGGCGTCCACCCAGACCTGGTTGAGCGGCACGATGGACATCAGCGGCGTGCCGGCGGCGACGCGCTGGCCCAGTTGCACGGTGCGCTTGGCCACGTAGCCGTCCACCGGGGCGACCAGCACCGAACGCTGCTGCGCCAGCCATGCTTCGCGCACCTTGGCCGCGGCGGCCTGCACCTGCGGGTGCTGCTCCACGTCGGTGCCGGAGGTCATGGCCTGGTTGCTGGCGAGCTGTTCGCGCGCGCTCACCACGGCGGCCTGGGCGGCGGCCAGGGCGCTGCGGGCGCTGTTCACCTGCGTCTGCGCGTGGTTCAGTTCTTCCTTCGAGACCGCGCCGCTGCCGACCAGCGCGGCGCGCCGGTTGTAGTCGTCGTTGGCGCGCGCGAGTTCGGACTGCGCCTTCGTCACGTCGGCCTGGCGCAGCGCCACCTGGGCGGCCAGCGAACCGTTGGTGGCGTAGAGCGTGCGCACCTGGCGCACCGTCTGGCCCAGCGCCGCCTCGGCCTGTTCGAGCGCCACCCTGGCGTCGGCCGGGTCGAACTTCACCAGCGGCTGGCCGGCCTTGACGAAATCGGTGTCGTCGGCGTGGATGGACATCACGGTGCCGCCGATCTGCGGCGTGATCTGCACCACGTTGCCCTGCACGTAGGCGTTGTCGGTGGTCTCGTAGTGGCTCGCCACCAGCCACTCGTAGCCGCCCCAGGCCAGGCCGGCGACGGCCACCACGGCGGTCAGCGTGAGCAGCGCCTTCTTGCGCTTGGGGTTGCCCTTCTGCAGGGGCGGGACGTTCTGTGCTTCGGTCATGGTGTCGGTTCGGGGGTTCAGTGGGCGGCCAGGGCGGTGTCTTCGGTGACGCCGCCGCCGAGGGCGCGGAACAGGGCCACGCGGGCGTCGAGCACGCGCGCGGCCAGGTCCACGCCGAGGCGGCGCTGCGCCAGCACCGAGGTCTCGGCGGTCAGCACGTTGAGGAAGGTGCCCAGGCCGGCGCGGTAGCGCTGCAGGGAGATGTCGTATGCGCCTTCGGCGGCGGCGAGCGCCTGGCGCTGCTCGGCGAGCTGGCGCTCCAGCGAGCGCAGGCTGGCCACCGCATCGGCGGCTTCGTGGATCGCTTCGACGACGGCGCCGTTGTAGCTCTCGATGGCCGCGTCCAGGTCCGCGGTGCGGCCGCGCAGGTTGGCGCGCAGCCGGTCCTGGGCGAAGATCGGCAGCCGCACCGCCGGGCCGACGCCGTACTGGCGGCTGCCCAGGTCGATCAGGTTGTTCAGGCCCAGGCTGGTGAGGCCGGCGAAGGCGGTCAGGTTGACGCTGGGATAGAACTCCGCCTGCGCCTCCTTGACGTTCTGCGTCGCGGCCTCGACGCGCGCGCGGGCCGCGGCCACGTCGGGCCGGCGCCCCAGCAGGTCGGCCGGCAGGGCCGGCACGCTGGTGATCGGGTGCAGGGCCGCCATGGTCGGCAGCTTGGCCAGCGGCGGCAGCTCGCCCGCGCCCACCAGCGCCGCCAGCGCGTTGCGCGTCACCTGGGCCTGCTCGCGCAGGGCTTCGAGCTGCTGGCGCGCCTCGGGCAGCGCGCCCTCGCTTTGCCGCAGTTCGAGGGTGGTGTCGAGGCCGGCGCTCACGCGCTGGCGCACCAGCTTCAGCTGCTCCTCGCGCTGGGCCAGGGTGCGCTCGGCCACCGTGATCTGCTCGTTCAGGCGCACCAGCTGGAAGTAGGTGCGGGCCACGTTGCTCGCCAGCACCACGCGCGCGGCGGCCACGTCGGGCCGGCGCCCCAGCAGGTCGGCCGGCA
>NZ_DASSVG010000466.1:0-4657 GCF_035706265.1 Ramlibacter sp.
TCCAGCCCCGGCCGCACCGCCTGCGCGATCTCGTGGCTCTTGCGCTCGCGCTCGTGCTTGCCGGCGAAGTTGACCTGCAGGTCGCCGTGCTCCGGCTGCGAGCGCAGGTAGTACTGGCGCACCAGGCCGTTGAAATTGATCGGCGCAGCGGTCCCCGCATACGCCTGGTAGTCGGTCACCTCGGGCACCGTGCCGAGGTAGGCGCCCATGTCGTGCAGCGCCGCGGCGGTGACCTCGAGCGGCGTGCCGGCCGGCATGTCGACCACCACCTGGAACTCGGACTTGTTGTCGAACGGCAGCATCTTGAGCACCACCAGCTTCATGGTCGGCAGCGCTACCGAGACGCCGATGAGCGCCAGCACCGCGTAGAGCAGCCTGCGGCGGTTTTTCGACGAATTGACGAAGGGGCCGAGGATCCGGTCGAAGGTCCGCTGCAGCCGGCTTCCGGTTTCCTCGTGGCGGTCCTCATGATGGTGCGCCTTCAGGAACTTCAAGGCCAGCCAGGGCGTCACGGTGAAGGCGATGGCGAGCGAGATCAGCATGCCCAGGCTGGCGTTGATCGGGATCGGGCTCATGTAGGGGCCCATCAGGCCGCTGACGAAGGCCATCGGCAGCAGCGCCGCGATCACGGTGAAGGTGGCGAGGATGGTGGGCCCGCCGACCTCGTCGACGGCGTCGGGGATGATGCCGCTGAGCGGCCCGGGCTCCAGCGCGCGCCGGCGGTGGATGTTCTCCACCACCACGATGGCGTCGTCCACCAGGATGCCGATGGAGAAGATCAGCGCGAACAGCGACACCCGGTTGAGGGTGAAGCCCCAGGCCCAGGAGGCGAACAGCGTGGTGGCGAGCGTGAGCAGCACGGCGATGCCGACGATGGCGGCCTCGCGCAGCCCGAGGGTCAGGAACACCAGCACCACCACCGACAGCGTGGCGAAGACCAGCTTCTTGATGAGCTGCTGCGCCTTGTCGTTGGCGGTGGCGCCGTAGTTGCGCGTGACGCTGACCTGCACGTCCGCCGGGATCACGGTGTTGCGCAGCTCTGCGGCGCGCGCCAGCACGCGCTCGGCCACGTCCACCGCGTTCTCGCCCGCCTTCTTGGTGATCTGCAGCGTCACGGCCGGGTGCTCGCCCTGCGCCGTGCCGGTCCACACGTAGCGCGCCGGCTGCTCCGGGCCGTCGCGCACCTCGGCCACGTCGGACAGGAACACCGGCCGCTGCTCGCGCACCCCGAGCACGATCTGCCTCACGTCCCGGGCGGACTCCAGGTAGTTGCCGGTCTCCACCAGGATCTCGCGGTTGTCGCGCACCAGCCTGCCGCTGGGCGCGGCCACGTTGGCGAGCTGCAGCGCGTTTCTCACGTCGAGCGCCGACATGCCGTAGGCGTTCAGCCGGTCGGCGTCGAGCAGCACGCGCAGCGCGCGCCCGGGACCGCCGAGCGTCTGCACCTCGCGCGTGCCGGCCACGCGCTTGAGCTCGACTTCGGCGGCGTGCGCCACCCGCTCCAGGTCGTAGGCGGCGCGCGCCGGGTCGGCGGTCCACAGCGTGAGCGTCACGATCGGCACGTCGTCGATGCCCTTGGGCTTGACGGTGGGCTCCAGCACGCCCATCTCCGGCGTCACCCAGTCGCGGTTCGCCTGGACCGTGTCGTGCAGCCGCACCAGCGCCTCGGTGCGCGGCACGCCGACTTCGAACTGCACGGTGATCACCGCCATGCCGGGCCGCGACACCGAGAACACGTGCTCCACGCCGGCGATCTGCGACAGCACCTGCTCGGCCGGCGTGGCGACCAGCACCTCGACGTCGCGCGCCGAGGCGCCCGGGAAGGGCACCAGCACGTCCGCCATGGTGACGTTGATCTGCGGCTCCTCCTCGCGCGGCGTGACCGCGACCGCGAACAGGCCGAGCAGGAAGGCGACCAGGGCCAGCAGCGGCGTGAGCTGCGAGCCCTGGAAGAACCGCGCGATGCGGCCGGAGATGCCCAAGCCGCCTCAGCCCTTCAGCTTGCGGATGCCGAGCAGCCCCATGATCACCTTCTCGTACACCGGCTCGGAGCTGCCGCGCTTCATCTTGCTCAGGAAGTACTTCTCGAAGGCCACCTTGGCGAGGTGCACCCACTTGCCGTCGCTCGACCAGTTCACGTTGCGCGGCGGGATCTGCGGCAGGGCGACGAAGGCGATGCCGGTGGTGCCCATGTCGGCGAGGCACACCGCGTTCCACGTGGCGCGCGTCGCCGGCTGGCGCCCGGCGACCTGCGCCGCGATGTTCTGCACCGCCGCGGTCACCATGGACTCGATCATGTAGCCGGTCTTCGGCGCGCCGGTGGCCACCGGCGTCTGCTCCACCGGCGGGATGGCGACGCACACGCCGACCGCGTAGACGTTCGGAAAGGCCTTGTTGCGCTGGTGCTCGTCGATCAGGATGAAGCCGCGCGGGTTGGTCAGCCCCTCGATGCCGGCGACCGCATCCACGCCCTTGAAGGCGGGCAGCATCATGGCGTATTTGAACGCCAGCTCGTGGCGGCGCTTCTCCTTGCCCAGGTCGTCGAATTCCACCGCGTGCAGCATGCCCGCCTCGATGCGCTCGGTCTTGGCGTTGGTGATCCACTTGATGTCGTGGTCGCGCATCTCGGACTCGAGCATGCCCTTGGAGTCGCCCACGCCGCCGAGGCCGAGGTGGCCGATGTAGGGCTCGGGCGTGACGAAGGTCATCGGCACGCGGTCGCGGATCTTCCGCTTGCGCAGCTCCGCGTCCATGATGAAGGCGAACTCGTAGGCCGGGCCGAAGCAGGAGGCGCCCTGCGCCGCGCCGACCACCACCGGGCCCGGGTCGGCCACGAACTTCGCCCACGCCTGCCCCGCGCCCACCGCATGGTCGACGTGGCAGACGGACTGCGTGTGGCCTTCGGGCCCCAGGCCTGGCACCTCGTCGAAGGCGAGCTTCGGCCCGGTGGCGATCACCAGGTAGTCGTAGGAAAGCAGGCGGCCGTCGTCCAGCTCCAGGCGGTTTTCCTTCGGCTGCAGGCGCTTCGCGCCCACCGGCACGAACTCGATGCCCTTGCGCGCCAGGTGCTCGCGCACCGGGAACTCGATGTCGTTGCGCTTGCGCCAGTTCACCGCCACCCAGGGATTGGACGGCACGAAATGGAAAGTCTCGCCGCGGTTCACCACGGTGACGCGGTGCTCCTTCGGCAGCGCGCTGCGCAGCTCATACGCGGCCGGCAGGCCGCCGATACCTGCTCCCAGAACCACTACGTGTGCCATGTCAGCCTCCTTTGATGCCGGCCTTCACCGGCTCTAGCGCGACGCGCTCGCCGGGCTTGAGGCCGGCGAGCACCTCGACCGAATGTTCGTCGCCCGCGCTGCCCAGGCGTATCTGCCGAAGCTGGGGACGGCCCGGCCCGGCGACGACGTAGACCGCGGTCACCTCGCTGCGCTGGAGCACCGCGGCGCGCGGCACCAGCAGGGCCTGCGCGCGGCCGGTGACGAAGTGGGCCCGGGCGTAGATCCCGGGATAGATGCCGCGCACGTCCGCGGGCAGCCCGAGCCGCACCTGCGTGGTATGGGTGCGCGGGTCGGCGGCCGGGATGACGGTGAGCTGGGTGGCCGCCACCCATTTCGAAGTGGAGGGCACCTCGACGCGCGCCTTGGCGCCGGCCTGGATGGCGGCGATCTGGGCCTGCGGCACCGTGGCGGTGACGCGCAGCGTGCCCGGATCGAAGCCGGTCATCAGCGGCTTGCCCGGCACGGCCATCTCGCCGAGCTCCACGTGCCGCGCGGACACCAGGCCGCTGTAGGGCGCGACGATGGTGGCGAAGCTGCGCTCGGTCTGCGCCTGGCCGGCGCCGGCGAGCAGCGCGGTGACGCGCGCCTGCGCCGCCTTGTACTCGGCCTCGGCCCGGTCGAGGGCCGCCTGGCTGAGGAATTTCTGCGCCACCAGCTGCTTCGAGCGCTCGAACTCGGCGCGCGCGTTGCGCAGCGCCGCCTCGGCCTGGCGCACCTGCGCCTCGCTCGCCGCCAGCGCCTGCGTCGCGGCGCGCTCGTCGATGCGCGCGATGACCTCGCCTTTCTTCACGTAGTCGCCCACGTCGAAGCGCAGCTCGACGATCCGGCCGGCGATCTGCGCCGCCACGGTGGACTGCCGCACCGCCTCGACCACCGCCTCGGCCGTGTAGGTCAGCTCCACGTCGCGCAGCTCCACCGGCGCGGTGGCGAGGACCGACTCCGGCACGGGCGCGGGCCTGGGCGGCTGCGGCTCGCCGCAGGCCGCCAGCCCGAGGCACAGGAGGCCTACTGCGAAGCGCATGCGGTGCCGCCGCTGCGTACCCCCAGCCGGCGCAGGACGGCCTCCAGCGGGCAAAGCCGCGTTAAGCCGCTCTGGAACAGGTTCAACCCGACGAAGGCGGTGAACCACAGGAAATGAGGATTCACCAGCACGCCGAGCGCCAGCGATGCCAGCACGAACAATCCGGCGAAGATGCGGATCAGGCGTTCCACAGTCATATGCATATGGCCTCCGTAAGCGATTTAGAATGGACGGACTGATTCTGTCGGGGCGCATCGGGACAGTCTGTGACTTTGGTTCCCGAGGGTCTTGACGAGGATCAAATGCACGGATAAGTACATTTGATGTGCCGGCAGGCGCGGGGCCCCTTTAGTAT
>NZ_DASSVG010000467.1:0-3376 GCF_035706265.1 Ramlibacter sp.
GAGCCGGCCGACGACGTGCTGGACTGCCTGGCCGAACTGGCGCCGCGCGAGATGCGCCGCGCGCTCATGACGGGCTTCGGCAACGCGCGCCTGGCGCAGCGCGAGGCGATCGAGACCGCCGACCTGCCGAAGTGCTCGAACGGGAAGACGAAGATCGGGTTCGTGCAGTAAGCCCGACAGCCGGACGCAAAGGACGCAAAAAAAGGACATCCATGGACGATGTCTTCTTTGCGTCCTTTGCGAAGCCTTTGCGCCCTTTGCGTCCGGAAGTCTGGCTCCCCTACGCGCCAGGCACCCGCTCCGGGTCGGCCCACTCCCAGTGCTTCGCGGCGCGGAACACTGCGTTGGGATAGGCGGGGCGGCCGCGGCTGCCGTTGTAGCGGCCCAGGGCGAAGTACAGGTCGCCTGCCTCGCGATCGAGGTAGTGGCGCAGGATCACGCAGCCGAAGCGCAGGTTGGTCTGCATGTGGAACAGGCTCGACGCGTCGCCGTTGCCGATCACGCGCGTCCAGAACGGCATCACCTGCATGTAGCCGCGCGCGCCCACCGGGCTCACCGCGAACTTGCGGAACGCGCTTTCCACCTGGATCAGCCCCAGCACCAGGCCGGTATCCAGGCCCGCGCGGCGGCTCTCGTACCAGACGGTCTGCAGGAATTCGCGCCGCTCGTCCCAGTCCGCCTTGCGGGCCTTGAGCTTGTGGCTCATGGCGCCCAGCCAGCGCAGGTACTTCAGGCGCGCCTCGATGTCGCCGAACACGGGCACCGGCGGCGCGCCGTGGGCCACCGCCGAAGTGAGCGCCGTGCGCACCGCGTCGGCCAGCGGCTCCTCCACCTGCGCGCCGGCGTGCGCCAGCCGCGGCAGCAGGGGCCCCGCCAGCGCGCCGAGCGCCGGGACGAGGATGCTCCTGCGCGTGAGGCTCACGCCGCGAGCCGTCCCTTCACGAAGGCGGCGATCTCGCCGGCAGGCACCTTGGTCGCGGCGCTGTCGCGGCGGTGCTGGTATTCCAGCTGGCCTTCCTTCAAGCCGCGGTCCGAGATCACCACGCGGTGCGGCACGCCGATCAGCTCCCAGTCGGCGAACATCGCGCCCGGGCGCTCGCCGCGGTCGTCCAGCATGACGTCGACGCCCGCGGCCGCGAGCTCGTCGTGCAGCTTCTGCGCGGCGGCCTTCACCTCCGCGCTGCGGTCCATGCCGATCGGACACACCACCACGGTGAAGGGCGCGATGGCGTCCGGCCAGATGATGCCGCGCTCGTCGTGGTTCTGCTCGATGGCGGCGGCCGGCAGGCGCGTGATGCCGATGCCGTAGCAGCCCATCTCGAACACCTTGGGCTTGCCGTCCTCGTCGAGGAAGGTGGCCTCCATCGCCTTCGAGTACTTGGTGCCGAGATAGAAGATGTGGCCCACCTCGATGCCGCGCTCGATGACGAGCCGGCCCTTGCCGTCCGGCGAGAGGTCGCCTTCGACCACGTTGCGGATGTCGGCCACGAGCGCGGGCTCGGGCAGGTCGCGGCCCCAGTTGACGCCGGCGATGTGGAAGTCTTCCTCGTTGGCGCCGCAGATCCAGTCGGCCATCGCGGCCACCTCGCGGTCGGCCACGATCTGCACCGGCTTCTTCAGGCCGATCGGGCCCAGGTAGCCGGGCTTGGCGCCGAAGTGCTCCAGGATCTCCGGCACGGTCGCGAAGCGGAAGCCGGCGTCCAGCCCCGGCACCTTGCCGACCTTGATCTCGTTCATGTCGTGGTCGCCGCGCAGCAGCAGCAGCCACACCTGCGTGCCCGCCACCATGCCCTGGTGATCGAGCTTGTCGGTGGCCAGCACGATCGACTTCACCGTGGTGGCCAGCGGCACCTTCAGCAGTTCCGCCACTTCCTCGCAGGTGGCCTTGCCCGGCGTGGGCACCTTCTGCAGCGCCTGCTTCGCTTCGGGGCGCGGACCGGCCGGCGCCAGCGCCTCGGCCTTCTCCATGTTGGCCGCGTACTCGCTTTGCGGGCAGTAGACGATCGCGTCCTCGCCGGTGGCGGCGATCACCTGGAATTCCTCCGACAGGTCGCCGCCGATGGCGCCGCTGTCCGCCGCCACCGCGCGGTAGCGCAGGCCGAAGCGGTCGAAGATGCGGCGGTAGGCCTGCGCCATGATCTCGTAGCTTTTCTTGGCGCCGGCCTGGTCGCGGTCGAAGCTGTAGGCGTCCTTCATGATGAATTCGCGCCCGCGCATCAGGCCGAAGCGCGGACGGCGCTCGTCGCGGAACTTGGTCTGCACCTGGTACAGGTTCTTCGGCAGCTGCTTGTAGCTGCGCAACTCCTGCCGGGCGATGTCGGTGACGACTTCCTCGCTGGTGGGCTGCACGACGAAGTCGCGCTCGTGCCGGTCCTTGATGCGCAGCAGCTCGGGACCCATCTTGTCGAAGCGCCCGGTCTCCTGCCACAGCTCCGCCGGCTGGATCACGGGCATCGTGCATTCGACGGCACCGGCGCGATTCATTTCCTCGCGCACGATCGCCTCCACCTTGCGGATGACGCGCAGGCCCATGGGCATGTAGGTGTAGATGCCGGCACCCAGCTTCTTGATCATGCCGGAGCGCATCATCAGCTTGTGGCTGGCGACTTCGGCGTCGGCGGGGGCTTCCTTCAGCGTGGAAATCAGGAACTGCGAGGCTCTCATCAAATGGGACCGGGAGGGTGGGACGCTGAACCCTTCCAGCGCGCAGGGGCGCCATGCATAATGGGTTCAGTTCAAAGATTTGGGGTTGATTATGCTTGACCGGGACGGCTTCAGGCCCAACGTCGGCATTGTCCTGCTCAACCAGAAAAACCAGGTGTTCTGGGGCAAACGCATCCGGACGCACAGCTGGCAGTTCCCGCAAGGCGGCATCGACCGCGGCGAAAGCCCCGAACAGGCCATGTTCCGGGAACTGCACGAGGAAATCGGGTTGAAGCCGGAGCATGTGCGCATCGTCGCCCGCACGCGCGACTGGCTGCGCTACGAGGTTCCCGAGCGCTACATCCGGCGCGACGCGCGCGGCCACTACAAGGGGCAGAAGCAGATCTGGTTCCTGCTGCAGCTGATGGGGCAGGACCACAACCTGAACCTGCGCGCGACCAACCATCCGGAGTTCGACGCCTGGCGCTGGAACGACTACTGGGTGCCCCTGGATGTAGTGATCGAGTTCAAGCGCAACGTCTACCAGATGGCGCTCACCGAGCTCGCGCGCTACCTGCCGCGGCCGAATCACCACAACCGTTACCTGCGCTCCGGCATGCGGCCGCACCGCCGCGACGAAGCCGGCGCCGAGCCGCCGACCGAACCGCAGCCGGAGTCGTAGTGCTCAGCTCAGGACGAGGTTGGTCCGGTGGATCAGCTCGGCTTCATTGAC
>NZ_DASSVG010000468.1:0-5788 GCF_035706265.1 Ramlibacter sp.
ACCGGATCCCAGGCGAAGTACGAGGCGTCCGCCGTCAGCCAGGACTCGATCACGACGCGCTCGCCGGCGCGCACGTACATCGAGCGGCCCGCTTCCAGCATGTGGTCGCCGGCGTCGTCGGGCGTGCGGCCGTGTGGGCCGTCCTTGGTGGCCCAGAGGCGGCCGCTGGCGACGCGCAGGATGCCGTCGGTGGCCGGCCGCAACGTGATCGCGCGGCCGTGGGCCAGCTTCCAGGTGCCCGGCAGCGGCTGGGCGGCGGTGGCGGAAGGCAGGACGGCGGGGCGGTCGTTCATGGTCGGCTCCAGGGGTGCTGCAGGCGTGCAGCGATGGCTTTTCGGAATGGAATGATCCTGCGCCCACGCTTGGCGGTCCAATGAAATCCGGCTACGCTTTTGATTCTCGTACCGCATCAATCGCCCATGCAGCATTCGCAGACCCACCTGCGCACCCGCCCGATTTCCGCCGGCCACCTGCGCGCCTTCGAGGCCGTCGCCCGGCACCTGAACTTCCGCGCCGCCGCCGAGGAGATGGCGCTCACGCAGTCGGCCGTCAGCCGCCAGATCCAGGCCCTGGAAGAGGAGGTGGGCGTGAGCCTGTTCCTGCGCCACACGCGCGCGGTGGAGCTCACGAGCGCGGGCACCCAGCTGCTGATGGCCGTGTCGCAGTCGCTGCCGCGCATCGACGGCGCCGTGCGGCAGATCCGCCAGAGCGCCGGCCGGCGCTCGGTGTCGATCACCACCTTCGCCTCCTTCGCTTCGATGTGGCTGATCCCGCGGCTGGAGCAGTTCCAGAAGGACCACCCCGGCATCGACATCCGCATCGACGCCAGCGACGCCAAGGTGGACCTGGAACTGGCCGACGTCGACCTCGCCCTGCGCTACGGCCCCAAGACGACCATGCCGCCGCAGGCGATCCGCCTGTTCGGCGAGCAGCTCACGCCGGTGGTGAGCCCCTGGCTGCTGAAGACGGGGCCGGCGCTGCAGAAGCCGGCGGACATGGCGCAGTTCGCGCTGATCGAGGCCGGCGACGCCCACCACACGCACCTGGCGTGGCTGACGTGGCGGCGCTGGTTCGACGAGCACGGGCTGCACAAGCTGCAGCCGCTGCGCTGGCTCTATTTCAACTACGCCTACCAGATGGTGCAGGCGGCGCTCACCGGCCAGGGCGTGGTGCTGGCGCGCCTGCCGCTGGTGGCCGAAAGCCTGGCCAACGGCGACCTGGTGGAGCCGCTGCCCAAGCTGCGGCTGGATTCGCCCATGGCCTACTGGCTGCTCGTGGGCCCGCGCAGCGCCCAGCGGCCCGAAATCAAGGCCTTCTGCGACTGGCTGATGGTCCAGAGCCGCATCACCCGCCAGACCATCGGCGAGGTGCCGGACCCGGACACGGTGGACCAGCTGGATTGAACAACCGAACTTCCGGACGCAGAGGACGCAAAGGGTACGCAGAGAACGCAAAAGAAGCCTTCTAAAGCTTTCTCTGTCTTTTTTGCGTCCTTTGCGTATCTTTCGCGTCCTCTGCGTCCGGATGTCCGGTTTTCAGTCCTCGTCCCCCAGTGAAATCGGCCAAACCACCCCCAGCTCATTGAGCATGGCGTCGAGTGCGACGTCGTGCGCTTCGGGCTCCAGGTCCGGCAGGAAGCCGGCGGCGAAGCCCAGGCCCACGGTGAAGGGGCGCGGCTGCAGCTGAGCCAGCGTGCGGTCGTAGAAGCCGCCGCCGTAGCCCAGCCGGTAGCCGCCCGCCCCGTAGCCGACGCACGGGATGAACAGCAGCGTGGGCTGCACCACCTCCGTGTCCTTGGGTTTCGGGATCCCGAACGCATCTTCCTCCATCGGGCAGCCGGGGAACCATGCGTGGAACTTCAGGGTCCTAGTGGCTTTGTCCATGACGGGAAGCCCGATGCGGCGCATCTGCGGTTCGTCCAGCAGTTCGCCGTCTTCCTTCCATCGGTGCAGCGCCGGAAGCGGGTCGAACTCCCCCTTGATCGGCCAATAAGCGCCGATGATGGTGTCGGGCCGGCCTACGAGCCAGATCCGCATCACGCGCTGGAGAAGTTCCGCGCGGTGTAGGCGATCCGGCATGTTCAGGCGTTGCTCGATCAGGCGCTGTCGCAGAGATCTTTTTTGTTCCGACCTGTCCATACATTTCCGATGAAGTTGAGAACGATTCTGGCATCCCTGGCCATCGCGCTCGTCGGCTGCGTCCAGGCGCAGCCCCAGAACCAGCTGCGCGACGACGTCCTGCTGGAGATGCAGCAGGCCTTTCGCCAGGGCGACAAGGCCAAATTGGCGCAGTTGCTGCCGCAGGCCCAGGGCCACGTGCTGGAGCCCTGGGCGGTGTACTGGGAGCTGAAGAACCGCCTCGAGACCGCCAACCCGGCGGAGGTGCAGCAGGCCCTGGCCCGCATTGCCGGCACCTACCAGGAAGACCGCCTGCGCAACGACTGGCTGCTGCTGCTGGGCGAAAACCGCCAGTGGGACCTGTTCGCGCAGGAGTATCCGAAATTCCGCATGCGCGACGACCGCGAGGTGCGCTGCTACGCCCTGCTGGCGCAAAGCCTGCGCGAGGGCGCCGGCACGCCGCCCGAGGTGGCGGAGGAAGTGCGCAGGCTGTGGCTTGGCCAGCGCGGCGCCGAGGATGGCTGCACCAGCGCCGCCGCCCACCTGGTGGAAACCGGCCACGGCGGCCGCAAGCTGACCAAGGCCGACGCCTGGCGCAAGGCCCGCCAGGCGATGGAGGCCGGACGCACCAGCGCCGTGAAGGCGGCGGTGGAGATCGCCTCCACGCCGGCCTCCCTGAAGCTGCTGAACGAGGTGAACGCGGCCCCGTCCAAGTTCCTTTTGAGCAAGGTCACGGCCGTCTCGCGCGCCCGGCGCGAGCTGGTGGGCCTGGCCCTCATCAAGCTGGCCACTTCCGACGTCGAGCACGCCGCCGCGCAGCTCGAAAGCAAGTGGGGCCCGCAGATGAACCCGGAGGAGCGCGACTGGGTCTGGGCCGTCATCGGCCACCAGGCAGCGCTGCGGCTCGATCCGAACGCCGACGCGTACTACGCGCGCGTCAAGCACGACAAGTTCCTGAGCGACGAGCTGCTGCAGTGGAAGGTGCGCGCCGCCCTGCGCGCACCCAAGGGCATCGCCTGGAAGAACATCCTCGAGGCGGTGGACGCCATGTCGGAGAGCGCCCAGGCCGATCCGGCCTGGACCTACTGGCGCGCCCGCGCCGTGATGGCCACCGCCAAGGGCGGCGGGCAACTCACCGAGGCGGTCAAGCTGCTGCAAGGCATCGCCTCGCCCACCGGCTTCTACGAGCAGCTGGCGCTGGAGGAACTGGGGCAGAAGATCGACGTGCCGGCCAAGCCGGCGCCGCTCACCGACGAGGAGAAGAAGGCCGCCCGGCAGGATCCGGGCCTCAACCGCGCGCTCTACGCGATCTCCATCGGCCTGCGCTCCGAAGGCACGCGCGAGTGGAACTACACCACCAACCTGCACACCCCCGGCGGCATGGAAGACCGGGCCCTGCTGGCCGCGGCCCAGTACGCCTGCGAGCGCGAGGTGTGGGACCGCTGCATCAACACGAGCGAGCGCACCAAGGCCGAATTCGATGCCGAGCAGCGCTTCCCGATGCCGTTCCGCGAGGCCGTGATCAAGCGCAGCAAGGAGATCGCGCTCGACCCGGCCTACGTCTACGGCCTGATCCGGCAGGAAAGCCGCTTCGTGATGAATGCCCGCTCGGGTGTCGGCGCCTCCGGCCTGATGCAGGTAATGCCGGCCACGGCCCGCTGGACGGCCAAGAAGCTGGGCCTGCCCGGCTTCCACCCCGACCAGCTGCACGACCGCGACACCAACATCGCGATCGGCACCGGCTACCTGAAGTTCGTGCTGGAGGACTTCGGCGGCTCGATGCCGATGGCCGCGGCCGCCTACAACGCCGGCCCGAGCCGGCCGCGCAACTGGCGCAACGGCCCGGTGCTGGAGGGCGCCGCCTGGGCCGAGACGGTGCCCTTCGGCGAGACGCGCGACTACGTCAAGAAGGTCGTGTCCAACGCCACCTTCTATGCGGCGCTGCTCACGGGGCAGCCGCAGTCGCTGAAGGCGCGCCTGGGCAGCGTCGGCCCGCGCGATCTCGCGCAGCCGGAGCCGAACGCCGAGCTGCCTTGAGATGAGCGACGCCGGCGGGGTCGTCCTGCGGACGCTGGTCGAGGAGTTCTCCGACCTCGACGACCTGGAGCAGGTCACGCGGCTCGTCGCCCGCCTCGTGCTCGCCGCCCTCCTCGGCGGCCTGCTGGGCCTCCAGCGCGAGCGCCACGGCAAGGCCGCCGGCGTGCGCACCCACATGCTGGTGGCGGCGAGCTCCGCCCTGTTCGTGCTGGTGCCGCTGCAGATGGACATGGACGACCAGGCCGTCAGCCGCGTGCTGCAGGGGCTGCTGGCCGGCATCGGCTTTCTCTGCGCCGGTGCGATCCTGAAGCTGGAACGCGAAGAACAGGTCCACGGCCTGACCACCGCCGCCGGCGTCTGGATGACGGCGGCGATCGGCGTGGCGGCCGGCCTGGGGCGCGAGATGACGGCCGTGGTCAGCACGCTGCTGGTGCTGGGCATCCTCGCGCTCGAGGGCCCGATGCGGCGCATCGGCCTGCGCCGCGGTTCGGCCTCGGACGCGGATGATTAGGAGCCGGGCCGCAGGGAAACGGCCCCTCAGGCCGCCAGCGGCGGTCGGCGCAGGTGCCAGTCGGTCGCCTGCTGCAGCGCCCAGCCGATGCGCAGCGCCAGCGCCTCCTCGTTGCCGCGGCAGACGATCTGCAGCGAGGTCGGCAGGCCGCGCGCATCGCTGCCATTGGGCAGCGCCAGCGCCGTGAGGTCCAGGTAGTTGGCGAAGCGCGTGTAGTGCGCGGGCGCCTTGGCCTGGTCCACTTCCTCCAGCGGCACCGCAGTCGTCATCGTCGTCGGCGTCAGCAGGGCGTCGATGCCCTGCATGGCGGCGGCGAACTGCTGCTTCATCGTGTCGCGCATGCGCAGCGCCTCGATGTACTCGCGCGCGCTCAGCGTGCGGCCGGCCGCGATGCGGGGCCGCACGTGCGGATCGAGCGGCGCCGCCTCGTCGTCGATCAGTTCGTGGTAGAGCGTGTAGCTCTCCGCCGCCATGATGCGCAGGTTGTGCGCGGCCACGTCGGCGAAGGCGAACGGCAGCTCGATCGGCACGATCTCCGCGCCCAGCTCCTCCAGTTCGGCCAGCGACGCGTCGTAGGCCTGCAGCACCTCCGCCGAGGCGAAGCGGCGCTCGGCCTCCGGCATGCGCGCAAGGCGCAGGCCGCGGATGCCGCGCTTGAGCGTGGCCAGCGGGTCGGCGTAGGGCAGCCCGCGCGTGAGCGGATCCAGCGGGTCGGGCCCCTGCATCACGGCGTACAGCAGCGCGGCATCCTCCACCGAGCGGGCCATCGGGCCGGGCGTGTCGAGCGTCGGGCTCAGGGGCAGCACGCCGTACGTGCTGACGCGCCCGATGGTCGTCTTCAGGCCGGTGATGCCGCACCAGGAGGCCGGCAGGCGCACCGAGCCGCCGGTGTCGGTGCCCACGGCCCAGGGCGCGAGCCCCGCGGCGACGGCCACACCCGAGCCGCTGCTGGAGCCGCCCGGCGTGCGGGCGCGCTCCGCATCCCACGGATTCCAGGGCGTGCCGCGGCGGCTGTTGGTGCCCCAGCCGCCCATCGCGAATTCCACCGTGTGGGTCTTGCCCAGCACGATCATGCCCTGGGCGATCAGCTTGCGCGCCAGCGTCGCGGTGCGCTTCGCGACGC
>NZ_DASSVG010000469.1:0-2194 GCF_035706265.1 Ramlibacter sp.
CAGCAGGGCCCGCTCGCCGTCGGTCTTCAGCACGCTCTTGTGGTGGCAGTGCAGGTGCACGATCGCCCTCTGCTGCAACTTGCGCAAAGGCAGTTCGCGCGCCTGCTGCTGCAGGAAGTCCGCCAGCAGCAACGACTGCTGCTGCAAGCGGCGTGCGTCCTCGTTCCGCGGCAGCATCATCGGCAGCTCCGCCTGG
Source organism: Ramlibacter sp. (assembly GCF_035706265.1). Taxonomy (GTDB): domain Bacteria; phylum Pseudomonadota; class Gammaproteobacteria; order Burkholderiales; family Burkholderiaceae_C; genus Ramlibacter. The sequence goes on from NZ_DASSVG010000469.1 coordinate 197, forward strand.
AAAACGGACAGGCACGCCGGCTCGAGTACCACCACCGGCAGCCCCGCGCGCAGATCGCCCGCGAGCGCTTCGACCGTGCGCTGCAGGTAGGCGCGCGCCACGTCGAGAAAGCCTGATTCGTACAGCGGCCGGCCGCAGCACAGCGGCACGCCCGGCAGCCGCACGCGCCAGCCGGCGGCCTGCAGCACTTTCGCGGCTGCATGCGCCACCTGCGGGTGGAAGTGGTTGTTGAAGGTGTCCGGCCACAGCAGCACTTCGCCCCGTGCGCCGCCTTCTGCGTTCGGGCGGAAGCCCGCGCGGAAGGTTCGCGCGGCGAAGGCCGGCAGCGCGCGCTGCGGCGCGATGCCGGCCGCGCGCTTGAGCCAGCCGGCCAGCGGCTCGTGCGCCGTGGCCCAGTTCACCGCGCCCGGGGCCACGCTGGCCCAGCGCGCCCAGCGGTCGATGAAGCCGAAGGCCTGGGCCGCGAGTGGCCGGCGGTGGTGCTCGTAGTAGTGCGAGAGGAACTCCGCCTTGTAGGCGGCCATGTCCACCTTCACGGGGCATTCGTGGCGGCAGCCCTTGCAGGACAGGCACAGGTCCAGCGCCTCCTTGACCGACTCCTCGCGCCAGCCGCCCTGGAGCACGCCGCCTTCCCGCTCGCCATTGAGCATCTCGAACAGCAGGTGCGCCCGCCCGCGCGTGGAGTGCATCTCCTCGCCCGTGGCCTGGTAGCTGGGGCACATCGTTCCGTCCTTCTTGCGGCACTCGCCCACGCCGACGCAGCGCAGCACGGTGCGACCGAAGTCGCCGCGGTCGTCGGCGAAGAACATGCGGGTGGCCACCGGCTGCGGCGCATAGGTGGGGCCCAGGCGCAGGTTCTCGTCGGCCCGCCAGGCATGGACGATCTTGCCCGGGTTCATGCGATTGTCCGGGTCCCACACCGCCTTGAATTCCTCGAAGGCGCGCACCAGCTCCGGGCCGTACATGATCGGCAGCAGTTCCGCCTTCGACTGTCCGTCGCCATGCTCGCCGGAAATGGAGCCGCCCAGGCGCGTCACCAGTTGCGCCGCCTCGTGGATGAAGCGGCGGTACTTCTCGATGCCGGGCTGCGTCTCGAGGTCGAAATCGATGCGCGTGTGCACGCAGCCCTGGCCGAAGTGGCCGTACAGGTCGCAGGCGTAGCCGTAGCGCTCGAACAGCGCGCGCAGTTCGCGCAGGTACTCGCCCAGGCGCTCGGGCGGCACCGAGGAGTCTTCCCAGCCTTCCCAGGTGATCGGCTTGCCGGGCACGTGGGCGGTGGCGCCCAGGCCCGATTCGCGCACCTTCCAGATGTGCTGTTCCTGCACCGGATCGTCGACGCGCTTGAAGGAGGGCGGCTTGTCGACGCGCTTCAGCTGCTCGCCCAGCCGGTCGGCCTTCGCGTCGGCTTCCTGCTGGCTCGCACCGCCGAACTCCACCAGCAGCCAGCCCCTGCCGGGCGGCAGCAGGCCCGTGTACTCGACGTGCAGGTGGGTGTTCTTCATGTCCTCGATCAGCCGGTCGTCCATGCCTTCCAGCGCGATCGGGCCGGCGCGCATCACCTCGGCGACGTGGTCGCCGGCCTCGTAGACGCTGTCGTAGCCCAGCACGGCCAGCGTGCGGCAGGGCGGATCGGGCAGCAGGCGCAGCTTCGCCTCCAGCACCACCACGCAGGTGCCTTCGCTGCCCACCAGGGCGCGCGCGAGGTCGAAGCCCTTCTCCGGCAACAGGGCCGGCAGGTTGTAGCCGGAGACGCGGCGCGGAATGTCGGGGAACTTCTCGCGGATCGAATTCGCATAGCGCTCGCCCAACGCCTTCAGGTCGCGCGCGATCTGCGCCGGCCGGCCGCCCTGCTCGCACAGGCGCTGGTACGCGGCATCGTCGGTCGGCCCCACGGTCAGGCGCACGCCGTCGTAGGTGAGGACGTCGAGTTCCAGCACGTTGTGCACGGTCTCGCCGCCCATCACCGAGTGCGGCCCGCAGGAGTTGTTGCCGATCATG
>NZ_DASSVG010000470.1:0-3173 GCF_035706265.1 Ramlibacter sp.
TCGCGGTAGAAGATCAGGGGAAAGGTGTCCGGGTCGCGGATGCCGAGGAAGAACAGCGCGGTCAGCCGCGCGCGGTCGGTGACCAGGCCCTCGGTGGCGACGCCTTCGCGCAGCAGCTGTTCGCGGATGAAACGGCCGAAGTGGTCGGCACCCACCCGGCTGACCAGGCCGCTGCGCAGGCCCAGCCGGGCGGCGCCGATGGCGGTGTTGGTGGGGCTGCCGCCCACGTACTTGGCGAACGACATCATGTCCTCGAGCCGCCCCCCGGTCTGTTCGCCATACAGATCGATGCAGGACCGCCCGATGGTGATCAGGTCAAGCTGGCGCCGCGCCCCTTCCATATGCACTTCTCTCACGGGTACCCGGCGCCCACCGCGCCGAGTGCACGTAATATATATTCCATTTTCCAAGAAATAGCAACATACGTTTCATTTTTTGGCCGGCTTGCGCACGGGCAGCTTCGAGCTGTTGCGCTTGGGCGCGTTGCTGGCGAATGCATAGCCGATCACCAGCGCCTGGGCCAGGCACATCGAGGCCGACAGCGAGCGGAACTTGCGGATCTCCGCCTCGCGCACCTGCAGCACCACGGTCGCCGGCTTGGCCACCGGGCTGACCAGGCTGTCGCTGATCGACAGCACCTTGCAGTTCTGCTCGGAGGCCGCCTCGATCAGCTGCACCGCCTCCTCCGCATACGGGTGGTAGCTCACCGCGATCAGCAGGTCGCGGCGGGTGATCGCGTGGATCTGCTGCCGGGTCATGCCGCCGATGCTGTCGATGAACACGGTCTTCTTGTCCACCTGGTGCAGCGAATAGGCCAGGTATGCCGCCACCGGGAACGAGCGGCGGAAGCCGGCCACGTAGACGGTCTCGGCCTCGCCGATCAGCTTGACCGCGGCGGCCAGGTTGCGGCTGCCGACCGCGTCGGCCAGGTTGTGCAGGGCCAGCACGTTGCCTTCGACGAACTCGGACAGCACCTGGGCCGGGTCGCCCACCGACTTGCCGTCCACGCTCTGGCTGAACTGGCGCACGCGCTCGCCGTAGCCGAGCGCGGCGTTGCCCGAGAGCAGCCCGTCGCGGAACAGGCGCTGCATCTGCGAGGCGCCGTCGAAGCCGAACGACTTGGCGAAGCGCACGATCGCCGACGGCTGCACGTTGCAGCGCTCGGCCAGCACGGCCAGCGTCTCCAGCGCCACCGCGTTCGGCTCGTCGAGCACGTAGCGGGCGATCTGCTGCAGGCGTTTGCTGAGGGATTCATAGCGATCGAGGATGGCGGTACGCAATTCGTCCGCGGTGGTGGGCGGCACGTCCATTTCGACCATGGGAGGTTCCTTCGTGCTTGCGCCTCGTGGGCGCCGAATGAAATATTGCACAACTTTCTGGAAATTCTATTACACTTTGAAACGGAATATCAGTTCCATTTCTTGAACGCGAACGGCGTGGGGAGTTTACTCTTGGACAGCATCGACGTTGCCTTGATCGGCGCCGGCCGCATGGGCCATGTGCATGGCCCGAACGCGGCCCGGCAACCCGGCCTGCGCCTGAAATACGTGGTCGACCCGCGCGCCGAGGCAGCCGCCTTCGCCCGTGCCCACGGCGCCAGCATGGCCTCGCTGGAACAGGCGCTGGCCGATCCGGCGATCGGCGGCGTGCTGATCTGCAGCACCACCGACCAGCACCTGGGCCATGCGCTGGCCGCGGTCGAGGCGGGCAAGGCGGTGTTCTGCGAGAAGCCGATCGACCTGGACCTGCAGAAGGTGCGCGCCGCCCAGCCGCGCTTCGGGAAGGCGCGCTTCCTGCTCGGCTTCAACCGCCGCTTCGATCCGCAGTTCGCGCGCCTCAAGCAGCAGTTGGACGCCGGCATGGTGGGCAAGCTGGAGACCCTGCACCTGGTCAACCACGACCCGGCCGCGCCACCGCCCGGCTTCATCCCCACCAGCGGCGGGCTGTTCAAGGACTTCACCATCCACGACCTGGACATGGCGCGCTGGCTGATGGGCGAGGACCCGGTCGAGGTGTACGCCACCGCCAGCTGCCTGGTGGACCCGGAGATCGGCCGCCAGGGCGACGTCGACACCGCGCGCTGCGTGCTGAAGACCGCCAGCGGGCGGCTGTGCGTGATCTCCAACACCCGGCGCAGCGGCTATGGCTATGACCAGCGCATCGAGGCATTCGGCGCCACCGGCATGATCCGCGCCGACAACGTGGCGCAGGACACCGTACACATGCTCACCGAGGCCGGCAGCAGCGGCGCGCCGATCATGCCGGCGTTCGCCGAGCGCTACCGCGACGCCTACCGCGCGCAGATCGCGCACTTCGCCGAGGTGGTGCACGGCCGCGCCGAACCCTTCACCAGCTACGCCGACGGCGTCGCCGCACTGACCCTGGCCGAAGCCTGCGCATGGTCCGCGCAGCACGGCGAAGTCTTCAAACTCTGAGCGAGACACGAGCATGCACAAAGTCGCACTCATCGGCGCCGGGCGCATCGGCCACATCCACGCCCGCAACGCCGCGCTGCACCCACGGCTGGAGCTGGCCGCCGTGGTCGATGCGATCGACGCCTCGGCGCAGGCGCTGGCCGGCGAATGGAACACCGCGGTGGGCACGCTGGAGGCGGTGCTGGCCGATGCGTCGATCCGCGGCGTGATCATCGCCAGCTCCACCGACACCCACCTCGACTACAGCCTGCGCGCCGCGGCCGCCGGCAAGGCGATCTTCTGCGAAAAACCCGTCGACCAGGACTACGCGCGCGCCCGCGGCGCCGCGAAGGCACTGGCCGGGGCGAACATGCTGCTCGCCTTCAACCGCCGCTTCGATCCGAACTTCCAGGCGCTGAAGGCGCGCCTGGACAGCGGCGTCATCGGCAGCATCGAGAGCCTGCAGATCACCTCGAACGATCCCGCGCCGCCGCCGCCCTCCTACGTCGCCATCTCCGGCGGCCTGTTCAAGGACATGGCCATCCACGATTTCGACATGGCGCGCTGGCTGCTGGGCGAGGAGCCGGTGGAGGTGTATGCCGCCGGCAGCTGCCTGGTCGACCCGGTGATCGGCGAGCTGGGCGACGTCGACACCGCGCGCACCGTGCTGAAGACCGGCGCGGGCAGGCTGTGCGTGATCTCCAACAGCCGCCGCAGCGGTTTCGGCTACGACCAGCGCATCGAGGCGTTTGCGTCCAG
>NZ_DASSVG010000471.1:0-4466 GCF_035706265.1 Ramlibacter sp.
GCTCCATCGCGGCCGAGGCCGGCCTGCGCGGCGGCGAGCACGTGCAGGGCGCGGCGCTGGAGGGCGATGCCGTCGAGCCGGTGCGCTCCTTCGAGGAACTGCGCTGGCTGCTCACCCGCGGCGCGCTGGACGGCCGCGACCTGCGCATCACCCTGGGCCGCGAGGGTTCGGGGGGCCGCAGCGAGGTGCTGCTGCCGCTGTCGCAGCTCGATGCCCGCGATGCCGACGCCCAGCTGCTGCGCAAGGTCGGCATCGTCGCGCCCTGGAGCCCGCCGGTGCTGGGCGAGGTGATGGCCGGCGGCGCCGCCGAGCGCGCCGGACTGCGCAAGGGCGACGTGGTGCTGCGCGTGAACCAGCAGCCGGTGGGCGACGCGCAGCAGCTGCGCGACCTGATCCGCGCCCAGGTGCGTGCGGGCCGCGGCCTCGCCTCCACCTGGGAGGTCGAGCGCCACGGCCGGCGCCTGCAGCTGCAGGTCACGCCCGATGTCGTCAACGGCGAAGGTGCGGCCAGTTTCGGCCGCATCGCCGCCTACGTCGGCGCGCCGCCCGCGATGGTGACGGTGCGCCATGGCCCGGTCGAAGGGCTGTGGAAGGGCGTGGAGAAGACCTGGGAAGTCTCGGCGCTCACGCTGCGCATGATGGGCCGCATGGTGATCGGCCAGGCCTCGGTGAAGAACCTCTCGGGGCCGCTCACGATCGCCGACTACGCGGGCAAGTCGGCCAGCCTCGGGCTCACGCAATACCTGCTGTTCCTGGCCCTCATCAGCGTCAGCCTGGGGGTGCTGAACCTGCTGCCGCTGCCCGTCTTGGACGGTGGACACCTGATGTATTATCTTTGGGAGGCCGTCACGGGGCGGAGCATCTCCGAAGCCTGGATGGAGCGCCTGCAGCGCGGCGGCGTCGCGGTGCTGCTGGTGATGATGTCGATTGCGCTGTTCAACGACGTCGCACGCTTCTTTGGATAGAACAACGTAGCTGTAGCCGCCGCTGGTCCCGCCGCGGATTCGCCGGCGCCCTTTCCTGATTCAATGAAGAAACAATTCAAGCGCTTGCGCGTGCGTACCGTCTCGGCTGTCTGCATGCTGGCCTTCGCGGCCAACACCTGGGCGGTCGAGCCGTTCACCGTGCGCGACATCCGCGTCGAAGGCCTGCAGCGGGTGGAGCCCGGCACCGTGTTCGGTTCGCTGCCCTTCCGCGTGGGCGACCAGTACAACGACGACAAGGGCTCGGCCGCGATCCGGGCCCTGTTCGCATTGGGCCTGTTCAAGGACGTGCGGCTGGAAGTGCAGGGCGACGTGCTGATCGTGATCGTGGAGGAGCGCCCCACGGTCAACGAGGTGGATTTCGTCGGCACCAAGGAATTCGACAAGGACACGCTGAAGAAGGCGCTGCGCGAGATCGGCCTGACCGAGGGCCGCCCCTACGACCAGGCTTTGGCCGACCGCGCCGAGCAGGAACTGCGCCGCCAGTACATCAACCGCAGCCTCTACGGCGCCGAGGTGGTGACCACGGTCACGCCGATCGAGCGCAACCGCGTGAACCTCACCTTCACGGTGACCGAGGGCGAGCCGACCCGCATCAAGGAGATGCACATCGTCGGCAACCGCAGCTTCGGCGAGAAGCAGCTGCTGGACCTGATGGACCTGGACACCGGCGGCTGGCTGTCCTGGTACACCAAGTCGGACCGCTATTCGCGCACCAAGCTCAACGCGGACCTGGAAGCGCTGCGCTCCTACTACCTGCAGCGCGGCTTCCTCGAGTTCCGCATCGATTCGACCCAGGTCGCGATCTCGCCCAACAAGCAGGACATCAGCATCACGATCAACATCACGGAAGGCCAGCGCTACGTGGTGTCGGGCGTGAAGCTGGAAGGCGACTACCTGGGCAAGGAAGAGGAATTCAAGTCGCTGGTGAAGATCCGCCCCGGCGAGCCGTACAACGCCGACCAGGTGACGGAGACCACCAAGGCCTTCACCGAGTACTTCGGCAACTTCGGCTACGCCTTCGCCCAGGTGGAGGCCCGCCCCGAGATCGACCGCACCAACAACCGCGTGTTCTTCACGCTGGTGGCGGAGCCCTCGCGGCGCGCCTACGTGCGCCGCATCAACATCGCCGGCAACAACCGCACCCGCGACGAAGTGATCCGGCGCGAGTTCCGCCAGTTCGAGTCGAGCTGGTACGACGCCGAGAAGATCAAGCTCTCGCGCGACCGGGTGGACCGCCTGGGCTTCTTCAAGGACGTGAACATCGAGACCAGCGACGTGCCGGGCGCCCCCGACCAGGTGGACCTGAACGTCACGGTGGTGGAACGTCCCACCGGCTCGCTGCAGCTGGGGGCCGGCTTCTCCAGCGCCGAAAAGCTGGCGCTGTCGTTCTCGGTCAAGCAGGAAAACGCCTTCGGCACCGGCAACTACCTGAGCGCCGAGGTCAACACCAGCCGCTTCAACCGCACCATCGCGCTCACCTCGGTGGACCCGTACTTCACGCCCAACGGCGTGTCGCGCACGGTGGACGTGTACCACCGCACCTCGCGGCCGTACGACGAGCAGGGCGGCAACTACTCGCTGGTCACCTCCGGCGCGGGCCTGCGCTTCGGCGTGCCGTTCTCGGAGGTCGACACGGTGTTCTTCGGCGGCGGCTTCGAGCGCACGCAGATCCGCCCCGGCACCAACATCCCGGCGGTGTACCTCGATTACGCCGAGCGCTTCGGCTTCACCAGCAGCGCCTTCCCGCTGACGGTGGGCTGGTCGCGCGACGACCGCGACAGCAGCCTCACGCCCACCCGCGGCCGCTTCCAGCGCTTCGCCGGCGAATGGGGCGTGGGCGGCGACGCCCGCTACCTGCGCGGCGACTACCAGTTCCAGCAGTACCTGCCGCTCGGCCGCCTGTATACCTTCGCCTTCAACGGCGAGTTGGGCTGGGGCAAGGGCCTGAACGGCCGGCCCTATCCGGTGTTCAAGAACTTCTATTCGGGCGGCCTGGGCTCGGTGCGCGGCTTCCAGCAGGGCACCCTGGGCCCGCGCGACGTGACCGGCGCCTCCATCGGCGGCGCGCGCAAGATCACCCTCAACGCCGAACTCATCACGCCCTTCCCGGGCGCCGGCAACGACCGCACGTTGCGCCTGTTCGGCTTTGCCGACGCCGGCAACGTGTTCGGCGAGAACGAGCAGGTGCGCTTCGGCGACCTGCGCGCTTCGGTCGGTTTCGGCCTGTCCTGGCTGTCGCCGATCGGGCCCCTGCGCATCGCGATAGCCCAACCGGTGCGCAAGCAGGCTGGCGATAGAATCCAGAGATTGCAATTCCAGATCGGAACGTCCTTCTGATGAAGTATTTCGTGCGTCACTGCGTGGTGTTCCTGCTGGGCGCCCTGGCCCTCGGGGCCCAGGTGCAGGCGGAGGATTTCCGCGTGGGCTTCGTCAACACCGACCGGATCTTCCGCGAGGCCAATTCCGCCAAGGCGGCCCAGGCCAAGCTGGAACAGGAGTTCGCGAAGCGCGAGAAGGAACTCAACGACCTGGGCAACGCCCTCAAGGCGGCGTCGGAGAAGTTCGAGCGCGAGGCGCCCACCCTCACCGAGCAGCAGCGCGGCCAGCGGCAGAAGGCCCTGATCGACCAGGACCGCGAATTCCAGCGCAAGCGGCGCGAATTCCAGGAGGACCTGAACGCGCGCAAGAACGAGGAACTGCAGCAGGTGCTCGATCGCGCCAACCGCGTCGTGCGCCAGGTCGCCGAGCAGGAGAAGTACGACCTGATCCTGCAGGAGGCCGTCTACATCAACCCCAAGCACGACATCACCGACAAGGTGATCAAGGCGCTCAACGCCTCGCGCTGATTCCCGCGTTCCGGCCGTGGCGCTGCAACTTGGCGAGATCATCGCGGCGCTCGGCGGCGAGCTGCACGGCGACGCCGCGCTGCGCATCGAGGGCCTGGCGCCGCTCGAATCGGCGCAGCCCTCGCAACTGAGCTTCCTCAGCAACCCGAAGTACCGGCAGCAGCTCGAGGCCTCGCGCGCCGGCTGCGTGATCGTGGCGCCGGCCCTGCGCGAGCAGGCGCTGGCGCGCGGCGCCTGCATCGTTGCCGACGATCCTTATCTCTATTTCGCCCGCGTCACGCAATTGTGGAAGCGCACGCATGCGCGGCCGGAAAGCGTGGCGATCCACCCCAGCGCCGTGATCGCCGACGACGCCCGGATCGGCGAGGGCGCGCGCATCGGGCCGCACTGCGTGGTGGAACGCGGGGCGCGCATCGGCGCCGGCACGGTGCTCAAGGCCCGCGTCTACGTGGGTGAGGACTGCTCGGTCGGCGCGCGCTGCATCCTGCACGCCGGGGTGGTGATCGGCGCCGACGGCTTCGGCTTCGCGCCGCACCAGGGCGCCTGGGAGAAGATCGAGCAGCTCGGTGCCGTGCGCATCGGCGACGACGTGGAGATCGGCGCCAACACCTGCATCGACCGCGGCGCGCTGGCC
>NZ_DASSVG010000472.1:0-4218 GCF_035706265.1 Ramlibacter sp.
CCGCCGCGTTCACCAGCACGGGGGCACGGAAGGCGCCCTGCGGCGTGGTGACCTCCCATTGACCTTGCACGCGCTCGATGCGTTCGGCCTCCGCATCGCACACGAGGGTGCCGCCCGCGTGCCGCATCCCGCGCAGGTAGCCCTGGTGGATGGCGTGCACGTCCATGTCGGCCGCATCCGGCTCCAGCACGGCGCCGACGACGCATTCGGGGCGCAGCGCGGGCACCAGTTCCAGCGCCTGCTGCGCCGTCAGCCGGCGCGCCTGCGGTGTCATGGCATGCAGCAGTTCCCAGTGCGCCTGCAGCAGCGCCTCCTGTCCGGGGGCGGCCACGAACAGGCAGCCGCGTGGCGTGAGCAGCGGATGCTCGCTGAAGCCCGGCGGCGGCTCCGCCAGGAAGGCACGGCTCGCCCGCGTGAGCGCGCGCACCTGCGGCGTGCCGTAGCTCTCGATGAACATGGCCGCCGAGCGGCCGGTGGAGTGGTAGCCCGGTTGCGATTCGCGCTCCAGCAGCACCACGCGCCCGTGCGGGGCCAGCCAGTAGCCGATCGAGGCGCCAGCGATGCCGCCGCCGATGATGAGGAAATCCGTCTGCGCGACCATGGAGGGATTCTAGGAAGGCCCGGGCTTCCTCCCATCGGGCGAGGCATCCCGCCCGTGGGGACGATGGTGCTGCAGCGGGCGAAGTGGGATCATGGCCGCTCGCCAGCCTGCAAGGAGGGACGCCATGATGCAGGAAGCCCCCGCCAGCCAGGGCGCACCGTCCCCGGATCTGCTCTCCAAAGTGGCGCCGGATTCGCCGCCTGCGCCGTCGCCCGGCGCGCCGGCGCAGGCGCTGCCCTCCGGCCTCGGCAGCCGCCTGCTGGGCGTCCTGGTCGCTTTGGCGCTGCTGGTCGCGTTCGCGGTGCTGCAGCCCCCGCGCGGCGATCCGCTGGCGCCGGAGCCCGCGTTGCTCAGCGTCGAAGGCTTCTTCGCGCCGCAGGAGGAGAACCGCTGGCTGCGTGCCGGCGGCCAGCGTCCGGTGTTCGAGTCGGTTGCGGCCACCGGTGGGGCGCAGGCGAAGGTCGCCAGTGCCGATGGCCGGTTCGTGATGCTCAGCGAAGACGGAGGGCGTCGCTGGCGCGTGGCGGCTGCAGCGGAGGGGCCGGCGCAACAGCGCCGGCCGCTGCAGCCGCCGGCGCGCCAGAAGGCGGCGCAGGCACCGCAGGTGCTGCCGCAACTGGTCTTCACGGCACTGCAGGCGGAGCAGCGTCCACCGGCGAAGGAGCCGGTGCCGAATGCCAAGGCGCCGGAGGCGAAGACGCCATCGCCGAGCCAGTCCGTGCAGCAGCGGCCGATCGCGCAGCAACCGAACGCGCCGGCCAAGGCGCAGAGCTACCAGCCACCCGATCCGAAGCAGCAGCAGGCGCAGCCCTCTGCGCCCGCGCAAGCGCAGCCTCCGGCGCCGCGCCCGCCCGAGGGCTACCGCATCCTGGCAACCCAGTGGCTCGATACGGCCCGCGGCAGCGCGCTCGCGGTCGGTGCCGAGGGCGTGGTGCTGCGCACCTCGAACGGCGGCCGTCAGTGGCAGGAAGTGCGGCGCCGCAGCGGCCAGACGCTGAAGGCCTTCGCCGTCCTGCCCGAATCGGGCATCGTGCTCGCGCTCGCCGACCGCACCATCGTCCGTGGCGACCTGGCGACCAACACCTGGCAGGAGCCGGCGTACCGCAAGTCGCCCGCACCGTGGCTGTGGGTCGTGCTGGGGGCGTTCGCGCTTGGTGCCGTGAGCGTAGCCCGCCGCCGGCTGGTGGCGCACCGTTCCGCCGTCACCACCACGGGCGTGCTGGAGCAGGCCGTCTCCGATGCGCCGATCGACGACGCGGCCAAGGACCGGCTCGCCTTCCGGCCGGTGGTGGAGGCGCTCAGCCGCTTCCTGCGCCACACCGGCACCCAGCCGCCGCTGGCGATCGCGGTGAACGCGCGCTGGGGCATGGGCAAGAGCAGCTTCATGGCGATGCTCGCCGGCGAACTGCGCCAGCGCGGTGCGCGGCCGGTGTGGTTCAACGTCTGGCATCACCAGCACGAGGAGGTGCTGCTGGCGCCGCTGCTGCAGGCCATCACGCAGCAGGCGATCCCCCGCTTCTTCAGCTGGCACGGACTCGCGTTTCGCGCCCGGCTGGTCGTGGAGCGCTGGCGGCGCGGCGGCTGGGCGACGCGCATGGGCTGGATCGCGCTGCTGTCCGTGCCGGCCTACCTCGCCTGCCTGGCGGGGCGCGTGCATTCGGCCTCGCCGCCGGCGCTGGCGGACGGCTTCTTCCGCGACGTCTATTCCGTGTTCACGCATGTCACGGTGGGCCCCTGGCTGGCCACGGCGGCAGGCGGCGGCCCGCTCGACCTGCTCGGCGCGGCCCTGCGCGCGATCCAGCAGGATCCGCTCACCACGCTGGCGGCGCTGGGCGTGGTGTTCCTGGCCGCGTGCTGGGCGATGCTCTGGATGTACCTGCTGCGGCCGTTCCCGGCCCGGCCGGCGGTGCTGCTCTCCAGCCTCGGCACGCGCTTCACCGTCACGCAGGCGGAGGCGCAGACCGACTTCCGCCGACGCTTCCGCATGCACTTCGGCGAAGTGGCGCGCGCGCTCGGCGAACGCACGATGACGATCTTCATCGACGACCTCGATCGCTGCAGTCCGCCCAAGGCCGCGGAACTGCTGGAGTGCGTCAACTACCTGTGCGAGGCGGGGCCCTGCTTCGTGATCCTCGGCACCGACCGCCGCATCGTGGAGGCGCAGATCGCGAGCGCGCACAAGGCGCTGGCGGAGGAGCAGGCCGCGATCCGGCGCGCCGAACTGGGCCAGCAGCCGGACCGCGATCCGGTCGCGCGCGAGTCGCAGGCGGTGCTGGACCGGCTCGCTTATGCGCGCGTGTACCTGCGCAAGCTGGTGCAGCTCGACGTGAAGCTGCCGACGCTGGAGTCGGCGCGGGCGCTCGATATGCTGCTGGGGCCGGAGCCGGAGCCGGATCCGGCCTCGGGCCCGCAGGCGCAGCCGCCGCAACGCGGCTGGCGCGGCGCACTGCAGGCGGCCCGCGCAGGGGCGGAAGCGGCCCGGCCGCGGATCGCGAGGTCGGCCGGCTGGGTCGCCGGGCTGCTGGTCGTCGCCGGCCTGCTCTGGCAGATGGACGACACCATCGTTCGCATGAAGGCGGAGACGCAGCAGGCCCGCGAGCAGCTGCAGCGCGACATCGCCGCGGTGCGCGCGCAGCTCGAAGACGCACGGGCGTACGAGCACTGGATGCGCCTGAAGGGCGGCGCGACGGGGCTGCCACCGGAGCTGCTGGCCAGCCTGCGCGCCCGGGCCGACGCGGTGCAGGGCAGCGTCAAGGCCATGGAGCAGGCGCTGCCGCTGCTGGAAGCGGAAGTCGCGGCCGGTGCACCCGACCACTTCGAGAGCATCCGCCAGGCCCGCTTCGAGCCCTTCGCGGCCCATGCGCGCTCGCTGGTGGAGGGTGCGCAGCCGGACGGCGAGGCCTGGCCGGGCCGCAGCCTGCGTCGCACGGCGGCCGTCTCCGAACCTGCTGCAGCAGATGGCGGCACTGCGGCTGCGGCGGGCGGGGCGGCGGGGGCCGAAGCCGCGTTGGGCGAGACGGTCTGGTGGCCGGCGGGGATGACAGTGGCGATCGTGCTGGCCCTGCTCGCCTGGGGCTGGGCGCGGCGCGAGCAGTACGTGGTGCACGCCACGCCCGAATACCGCGCGGCCGTCAAGGCCTGGCAGGCGCAGCTGATGGAGCAGCCCGAGACGGCGACCCCGCGCGAGCTGAAGCGCTTCCTGAACATCAGCCGCTATGCCGTGGTGCGGCTGCGCAAGGCCGGCGCCGCCTCGCTGCCTGAGGCGCGGGTGGTCGAACTGAGCGCACGCTGGCTATTGGCACGCGGCAGTCCGCCGGGAGAGCTGCGGCGGGCCATGCTGCAGGAAGCGGGCGGGGAGAGGGCGCCTGCGGCCGCGGAGGTGGATGCGTTCCTGCAGATCGTGGGGGACCTGGAGACGGGGGAGGGGGCGGCGCAGGCCGCACCCGCGCAGGTGGTGGCGAGCAGCGCGCCGGTGGCGACGGTGCCGAGCGGAGCGGCGGCGGTGCCGAGTGCGCTGCCGCCAATTGCCGTCCGAACGGACGGCCCGCCGCCGGAGCTCGTGCCATTCGCGCGGGGCGCGCGGGCGTAGGCTGGTGGTGAGCGCGCGCGGAGCGCGC
>NZ_DASSVG010000473.1:0-9860 GCF_035706265.1 Ramlibacter sp.
TCGCGCTTCGAGGTGCCCCGCATCGTCGAGGCCCTGCGCGCGCGCGGCCACGGCACCGTGTGCTTCTACGGCGCGCCGGGCACCGGCAAGACGGCGCTGGCGGAGCACATCGCGCGCAGCCTGGACAAGCCGCTGCTGATCAAGCAGGCCAGCGACCTCATGAGCAAGTTCGTCGGCGAGACCGAGCAGAACATGGCCGCCATGTTCCGCGAGGCCGAGAGCGAAAAGGCGATCCTGCTGCTGGACGAGGCGGACAGCTTCCTGCAGGACCGGCGGGGCGCCCAGCGCACCTACGAGGTCACGGAAGTCAACGAGATGCTGCAGGGCATGGAGCGCTTCGCCGGCATCTTCGTCTGCACCACCAACCTGATGGACCGCATCGACCAGGCGGCGCTGCGGCGCTTCGCCTTCAAGATCCGCTTCAAGCCGCTGACGGCGGCGCAGCGGGAGAAGATGTTCGTGACCGAGGCGCTCGGCGGGGATGCCGGTGCCCTGACGCCGGAGGCCGCGGCGCGCCTTGCGAAGCTGGAGCAGCTGTGCCCCGGCGACTTCGCCGCCGTGAAGCGCCAGGTGGAGATCCTGGCCGCCCAGCTCTCGCCCGAGGAATTCCTGGAGCAGCTGGAAGCGGAGCACCGCATCAAGCCCGAAGTGCGCGAGGCGCGCAGCATCGGCTTCACGTAGGCGCTGGTGCTGCACGGGTAGGCTGGCGGTGGAGCGCAGCGAAACCCCAGCGGTGCGCGCAGCGCACCCGCCGGCTCACCCCAGCGCCTGCAGCACGTCCAGCACGCCCGGCCCGTACGTCTCCAGCTTCTTCGCCCCGATCCCGCTCACGCCTTCGAGGTCGTCGAGCGAGCGCGGGTCGAGCGCCGCGATCGCGGCCAGCGTGGCGTCGTGGAAGATCACGTAGGCCGGCAGGTTGTGCTCGCGCGCGATGCGCGTGCGCCAGTCCTTCAGCGCCGCGAAGCGTTGCTGTGCCGCATCGGTGAGGCTCGCCGCGGCGGCCGGCACGCCGGACTTCGCTGCGCCGCGCTGGCGCGTCCTGGCCCGCCCGCCGGCCGGCAGCCCCACCGACTCGCGCAGCAGCACCTGTCGCTCCCCCCGCAGCACCGCGCGCGAAGCCGCCGTGAGGTGCAGCGTGTTGAACGCCGACGCATCCACCGCCAGCGCCCCGGTGGCGATCAGCTGCCGCAGCACGCCGCGCAACTGCTGCTCGGAGAACTCCGCCCCGATTCCGAAGGTGGAGAGCCGCTCGTGCCCGAACTGCCGCACCTTCTCCGTCTCCTTGCCGCGCAGGATGTCCATGATGTGGCCGGCGCCGAAATGCAGGCCGTTGGCCTGCTGCACGCGGTAGACGGTGGACAGCAGCATGCGGGCGGCCTCGGTGCCGTCCCACACCGCCGGCGGATTGAGGCAGTTGTCGCAGTTGCCGCAGGGCTCGGATTCCTCGCCGAAATAGGCCAGCAGGCGCACGCGCCGGCAGTCGGTGGCCTCGGCCAGCGCCAGCAGCGCGTCGAGCTTGCCGCGCTGGACCTGCTTGTAGTCCTCGCCGGCCGGGCTCTCGTCGATCATGCGGCGCTGGTTCACCACGTCCTGCAGGCCGTAGGCCATCCAGGCGTCGGAGGGCAGGCCGTCGCGGCCGGCGCGGCCCGTCTCCTGGTAGTAGCCCTCGATGTTCTTCGGCAGGTCGAGGTGGGCGACGAAACGCACGTCCGGCTTGTCGATGCCCATGCCGAAGGCGATGGTGGCCGTCATCACCACGCCGTCTTCGCGCAGGAAGCGGTCCTGGTGGCGCTGGCGCACCTCGGCGTCGAGGCCCGCGTGGTACGGCAGGGCGTCCAGTCCTTCGCGGCAGAGGATGGCGGCGATCTCCTCCACGCGCTTGCGCGACTGGCAGTACACGATGCCGGCTTCGCCCTGGTGCTCGCCCTCGATGAAGCGCAGCAGCTGCAGCGTGGGATCCTTCTTCTCCGCGATCGTGTAGCGGATGTTGGGCCGGTCGAAGCTGCTGACGAACTGGCGCGCGTGCCCGAGCTGCAGGTGGGCGACGATGTCCTCGCGGGTGAGGCCGTCGGCGGTGGCGGTGAGCGCGATGCGCGGCACGCCGGCATAGCGCTCGTGCAGCAGCGCGAGTGCCCGGTACTCGGGCCGGAAGTCGTGGCCCCACTGGCTCACGCAATGGGCCTCGTCGATCGCGAAGAGCGACAGCTTGCCCTTCTGGTGCAGCGCATCGAGCAGCGCCTGGAAGCGCGGCGTGGTGACGCGCTCGGGCGCCGCATAGAGCAGCGTGAGCTCGCCGCGCGCGAGCCGCCGCTCCACCGCGTTGGCCTCCTCCAGCGACAGCGAGGAGTTGAGGAAGGCGGCCTCCACCCCGGCCTCGTGCAGCGCGCCCACCTGGTCGTGCATCAGCGCGATCAGCGGCGACACCACGATGGCCGTGCCGTGCCCGGCCTGCTGGCGCGCCAGCGCCGGGATCTGGTAGCACAGCGACTTGCCGCCGCCGGTAGGCATGAGCACCAGCGCATCGCCGCCGGCGATGACGTGGTCGACGATCTCGGCCTGCTGGCCGCGGAAGGCGGCGTAGCCGAAGACGCTTTGCAGGAGGTGATGCGCGGGGGTCACGATCCCGGGATTGTCCCTGAGCTTGCACCCTCAACGCCCGGCGACGCCCGCACGCGGACCGCCAAAGCTGTGAACTGCGCACAGTGCCGCGGGCAGAGGCAGGTGACCCGCCCCCGCGCGAGGCGCGGATCAGCCGTGCAGGGAGCGCGGCCAGGTCCCGTCCGCGATCAGCCGCTTGCTGATGGTGCGGATGGCCCGCGCCACTTCGCGCGTCGCCAGGCTGGTCGGGCGCGCGGCGCTGACGTCCAGGCACATCACGCGCCGGAATGCGGGCTTGACGATGCGCGAGATCGAGAGCGCCTGGCTCGCGACCTCCTGGGCCACGGCATAGGAGGGCAGGATGGTGTAGACGCGGCTTTCCGGGATCAACTCCCGCATTCCGCTCAGCGCCTCCACTTCCAGCACGATGTCCAGGTGGATCCCCAGCTTGCGGGCATGCTGGTCCAGGCGCACGCGCAGCTCGCTGGGCACGCCGGGCAGCACGAGGGGCAGCCGGTCCAGCTTGCGGAACTCGATCGTCTCGCCCGCGGTCACGGGGTCGCCCGCCGGCCCGACCAGGTAGTTGTCGAAGGCGCCCAGCGGTTCCTCGCGCAGTTCGGAACGCCGGTAGCGGTTCACCACCGACAGGTCGATGCGGCCGGCGCTGCGGTACTCGTCGAGCAGCCCCGTGAACGCCTCGATCACGTGCAGGCGCACGCCGGGGGCGTGCTCGCGCAGGTGCTGGAACAGCGCGCCGACCAGGACGCGCGCAGTGGAAGGCAGCACGCCCAGCCTGACCACCCCCGTGGGCACGTTGGCTGCCTCGCGTGCCTCCAGCGCCAGCCGCTCCGCCTGTTCCAGCAGCGCGCGGGCCTTCGGCGCGACCACCTCGCCCAGCCGGGTAGGCATCACGCCCCGGCCGGTGCGGTGGAACAGGCGGCCGCCGCACTCTTCCTCGAGCAGTGCGATCTGGCGGCTCAGCGCCGACTGCGCGATCTCGAGCGACTGCGCCGCACGGGCCAGGCTGCCGGCTTCGGCCACGGCGCAGAAGTACTGCCACTTTTTCAGGTCCATGCCGCGGTGAATTCGAGGAATTCGAAAGCTGAAAGCGCAATCTTCGCACTTCTCCGGCCGCCGGCGCGTGGCTAGACTGCGCCGCAGGAGACAACGAAGAAAGCGAGCGGCGTGAGCGCGACGACGCTGAAGACCCACCTCGAGGACGGTGTCGCCACCGTCACCCTGGCCCGGCCCGAGGCCAGCAACGCAGTGAACGAGGCACTGCGGTCCGATTTCATCCGCGCGCTGCGGTCCCTGAACGAGGACGCGCAGGTCGCCGCCATCGTGCTCACCGGGGCCGGCCGCAGCTTCTGCGCCGGCCAGGACCTGCGCGAGGCCGCGGCGATGACGGCGGCGGGCGTGCCCGCGTGGCAGGCGCAGCAACGCGCCATGTACCAGTCCCTGCGCGATCTCGACAAGCCCTGCGTCGCGGCGCTCAATGGCGCGGCTGCCGGCGCGGGCTTCCAGGTCGCGTTGTGCGCCGACCTGCGCGTGGCCCACGCCGGCGTGCGGCTGGGGCAGCCGGAGGTGAAGGCCGGCATCGCGAGCATCGTCGGCTCCTGGATGATGACGCTGCACCTGGGGCTGTCGAAGAACATCGCGCTGTCGCTGGGCGGCGAGCTGATCGACGCGCAGGAGGCGCATGCGCTGGGGCTGGTGCACCACCTCGTCGCGCCGGAGGACGTGCTGCCCACGGCGCACCGGCTCGCACGGGCACTGGCGGCCCAGCCTCCGGTCGCCTTCCGGCTCACCAAGCAGCGCTTTCGCGAGATGACGCAGGCCGGCTTCGACGAGGCCTGTGCCGCCGGCGCGCGCCTGCAGGCGGCCTGCTACGCCGCCGGCGAGCCGCAGCGGGTGCTGGCCGAGCGCCTGGCGGGAAAGAAATGACCGAACTGCTGCACGAACGCATCGCCGCGCATGCGCGCGCCACCCCCTGCAAGCCCGCGATCGTCTGGTACGGCCGCGAGATCACCTATGCCGCGCTCGACCGCCTGATCGACGGCTGCGCGGCGCTGCTGGCCCGCCTCGGCGTGGGCAAGGGCGACCGGGTGGCGCTGTTCATGCAGAACTGCCCCCAGTACATCGTGGCCCACTTCGGGATCCAGAAGCTCGGCGCCGTGGTCTGCCCCTGCAGCCCCTTGTACAAGGCGCACGAACTGGCCTACCAGCTCGGCGACCTGCAGCCCAAGGCAGTGATCGCGGCCGACGACCTGCATCCCGTCGTGCGCGAAGTGGCGCGCGAGGTGAGCGTCGGCCACGTGCTGCTGGTGCACTATGCCGACCTGCTGCCCGCCGCGCCCACCTACCCGGTGCCGGAGCAACTCCTCGCGCCGCGCACCATCGACGATCCGGCGCAAGACTTCCTGGCCCGCATCGGGGAAGAGGGGGCCGCACCGCTGCCGGCGGTCATCGCCCCGGACGACGTCGCGCTGCTGGTCTACACCTCGGGCACCACCGGGCGGCCCAAGGGCGCGATGTTGAGCCATCGCAACGTGATGTTCAAGACGGCCGGCACAGTGCGCTTCATGGACATCCGGCCCAGCGACGTGCACCTGTCCATCCCGCCGCTGTACCACATCTCCGGGATGCTGTGCGGCTTCGACATCCCGCTCCACGCCGGCGGCACCCTGGTGCTCCACTACCGCTTCGACGCCGCCGCGGCGCTGGCTTCCATCGAGGCCCACCGGGTCACGTACTGGAAAAGCATCGCGCCGATGCTGGTGGCCTGCATGGAGCTGGAGACGCCGCGCCCCTACGACCTGCGCTCGCTGCGCATCACCACGGCCACCAGCTTCGGCGTGCGCGCCACGGCGGAGATGTCGCGCCGGTGGGCCGAATTCAGCGGCGGCTGCGAAGTGAGCGAATCGGGCTACGGCCTGACGGAAACGCATACCTTCGATGCCGTCATGCCGCGCGACGCCGTCAAGTGGGGCCCGGCCGGGAAGCTGGTGCCCGGCGTGCGCTGCCGCATCGTCGACCCGGCGACCGGCCGCGACCAGCCGCCCGGCGCGCAGGGCGAGATCGTGCTGCACAGCCCGGGCAACTTCCTGGGCTACTGGCGCCAGCCGGAGAAGACCCTCGAAACGCTGCGCAACGGCTGGGTGTACACGGGCGACATCGGCTCGCTGGATGCGGACGGCTACCTCACCTGGCTCGGGCGCTACAAGGAATTGATCAAGGTCTCCGGCTACAGCGTGTTCCCGGAGGATGTCGAAGTGCTCCTGATGAAGCATCCGCTGGTGGAACGCGCCGCGGTGCTGGGCGTGCCGCACGAATCGAAGGGCGAGGTGGTCAACGCCTTCGTGGTGCCGCGCGGGCCGGCCGGCGACGGGCTCGACGAGCAGGCGCTGATCGCCTGGTGCCGGCAGAACATGGCGGCCTACAAGGTGCCGCAGCGCATCCGCTTCCGCGCCAGCCTGCCGATGACGGCCTCGGGCAAGGTGATCCGCGGCGAGCTGCAGAGGAGCATCGCGTGAGCCCGGCGAGCGTGCGCCCGGTGGTGATGCTCACCAACGCGATCCATCCGCGGCCTCTCGCGCGGCTGCAGCAGCACGCAGACGTGCGCCTCGCGCCCGCCACGGACGCGGCGACCCTCACGCGCGTCGCGGCCGATGCCGACGTCATCATCGTGCGGGCCCCCTTGCCGCCCGAGGCCCTCTCGGCCAGCCCGCGGCTGCGCGGCGTGATCCGCCACGGGGCGGGCGTCGACCTGATCCCGGTGGACGAAGCGAGCCGGCTCGGCGTCGCCGTGGCCAACGTGCCGCAGGCCAACGCGGTCTCGGTGGCGGAGTACGTGGTCGGCCAACTGCTGGCGCTGGCGCACCGGCTGCGGCAGGTGGATGCCACCTTGCGCGCCCAGGGCTGGCCGGCGGCCCGCGCGCTGGCCGACGGCAGCACCGAGGTGGCCGGCAAGGTGGTCGGCATCGTCGGCATGGGTGCGATCGGCGCCGAGGTGGCCCGCATGTGCCACGAAGGCCTGCGCGCCCGGGTGCTGGGCGCCCGCCGCAGCGATGCACCGATGGCGCCTTACGTGGAGGCCTTGCCGCTGCCGGAGCTCTTCGCTGCCGCCGACGTGGTGGTGCTCGCCTGCCCGCTCAACGACAGCACGCGCGGGCTGGTGGATGCGGCGCTGCTGGCGCGCATGAAACGGGGCGCCTTCCTGATCAACGTCTCGCGCGGGCCGGTCGTCGACGAGCCGGCCCTCATCGCGGCCTTGCGCAGCGGCGCCCTGGGCGGCGCGGCACTGGACGTGTTCGCGGAGCAGCCGCTGCCGGCCTCGTCGCCGCTGCTGGCGATGCCGCACGTGATCCTGTCCTCGCACCTGGCCGGCATCACCGAGGACAGCATGCGGCGCATGGGCGAGGGCGCGGTCGACCAGGTGCTGCAACTGCTCGCCGGCGAACTGCCCCGCCATTGGGTGAACACGCAGGCGGGGGCGGCGATCCGCGCCCGGCTCGCACAACCGGTTTCCTCATGAAGATCAAGTCCGTCCTGGCACGCTGGCTGCACGTGCCCATCCCTCCCGAGCAGCAGCACGTCTCCGATTTCGGCCGCATCGGCTCCTTCGACTCGGTGCTGGTGCGCATCGAGACGGAGTGCGGCCTCGTCGGCTACGGCGAGGCGAAGGAGGAGGTGGGCAGCGAGGGCAACAGCCACGCCCTGGTGGCCCTGATCAACCGCAAGTTCGGCCCCGCGCTGGTGGGCGAGGACCCGCGCGACATCACGCGGCTGTGGGAGCTGATGTACAACGGCTGCCGCGGCCACTACGCGCTGGCCGAAGGCCACGTGTTCCCGATCCTGGGCCGCCGCGGCGTCTCGGTCTCGGCGATCAGCGGCGTCGACCTGGCGCTGTGGGACATCCTCGGCAAGCACATGAATGCGCCGGTGTGGCGCCTGCTGGGCGGCCGCAAGGCGGCGCGCATGCCGGCCTATGCCTCGGGCGGCTGGGCCGACGCCGATCGCATCGGCCAGCAGCTGCTCGGGTACGTCGAGCGCGGCGGCTTCAAGGCGGTCAAGATGCGCGTCGGCGTCATCGACGGCGATCCGGTGCATTCGGCGCGCCGGGTGCATGCGGCGCGCGAGGCGCTCGGGCCCGACATCGGGCTCGCCTGCGACGCCCACGGCACCTACAACGTGGCGCAGGCCAAGCGCTTCTGCCGGCTGGTGGAGGACGCCAACCTGATGTGGTTCGAGGAGCCCGTCACCGCCGACGACAAGCGCGGCATGGCGGAAGTGCGGGCCTCCACTGCGATTCCGATCGCCGCCGGCGAGAGCGAGTTCAACCGCTTCGACTTCCGCGACCTCGCGGAGTTGCGCGCGGCCGACGTATTCCAGCCCGACCTGGCGATCTGCGGCGGCATCACCGAAGCGATGCGCATCGGCGCGATCGCCTCGGCCTGGAACTTGCGCCTCGCGCCCCACCTGTGGACCGGTGCGCTCGCCTTCGCCGCCGGCCTGCACGCGGCCGCGGCCTCGCCCGCGGGCTGGATCCTCGAATACTCGCTCGGCGCCAATCCCCTGCTGCACGAACTCGCGCGCGAGGCCTTCCCGGTGCAGGACGGCCTGATCGAGATCCCGGACCGCCCCGGTCTCGGGGTCACGGTCAACGAGGAGTTCGCCGAGCGCTACACGATCACCTGAGGCGCGCGCACGCGCCGGGATTTCACGAGAGGAGACAAACCATGACCATCCGCCATCGTCCCCGCCAGTGGCTGCGCAGGACCACCCTGCTGCTGCCCGCGGCCCTCCTGTGCGTGTCGGCGCTGTTCACGCCGTCCGCTTCCGCCCAGGGCGCGTACCCGAACAAGCCGATCCGCATCATCGTGCCCTTCTCGCCGGGCGGCGCGACGGACACGCTGGCCCGCATGATGGGACAGAAGCTCACCGACGCCTGGGGCCAGCCGGTGGTGGTGGAGAACAAGCCGGGTGCCGGCGGCAACATCGGGGCCGAGGCCGGCGCGAAGGCGGCGCCCGACGGCTACACGCTGCTGCTGGCCGCCGCCGGCTTCATGGCGGTGAACCCGTCGGTGTACCCCAACCTGGCCTACGACCCGGCCAAGGACTTCACGCCGCTCACGCTGCTGGTGAAGGCGCCGCTGCTGCTGGTGGTGAACCCCAAGGTGCCGGTCAACAACGTCAAGGAGTTCTTCGCCTACGCCAGGGCGAATCCGGGCAAGCTGTCGATCGGCAACGGCGGCAACGGCACGGCGCAGCACCTGGGCGGCGTCTATCTCAGCAGCGAGGCCAAGGTGAACGTGGTGCACGTGCCGTACAAGGGCAGTGCGCCCGCCACGACCGACCTGCTGGCCGGCGTGGTCGACGCGCAGTTCGACAACATGGTCACCCTGGTGCCGTACGTGAAGTCCGGCAAGCTGCGGGCGCTGGCCGTGTCCGGCAAGCAGCGCTCCGGTGCGGTGCCGGACATCCCGACGCTCGACGAGACGGTGCTGCCCGGCTTCGAGACGGGCACCTGGTACGGCCTGGTGGGGCCGGCCGGCATCCCCGCGCCGGTGGCGCAGAAGATCAGCGCCGAACTGCGCCGCATCCTGCAACTGCCCGACGTACGCGAGAAGCTCGCCGGCATGGGCCTGGACGCCTCCGGCATGAGCGACGCGGAATACGGCGAGTTCATCAAGGCGGAGATCACCAAGTACGGCAAGATCGTGAAGGCCGCGGGCGTGACGATCCAGTGAGGGGCGGGACCGCAGCGGCCGCCGCCGGCGCGGCCCTGCGCCGCTGGCTGAGTGCGGCCGACTTCGAGCGGGCGCGCTGAGCCGGCAACCCTGCGGGCCCTCGGATTCATCCTGCTTCATACAATGGCGGCCATGAAGCCCGTCGTGTACACCCGTGGACAAGCCCTGCCGGAGCTGCTGGCGCAGCGCATCCTGATCCTGGACGGCGCCATGGGCACCATGATCCAGCGCTTCAAGCTCACCGAGCAGGATTTCCGCGGCGAGCGCTTCCGCGACCACTTCAAGGACCTGAAGAACAACAGCGACCTGCTGGTACTCACGCGGCCCGACGTGATCCGCGACATCCACGAGGGCTACCTCGCCGCGGGCGCCGACCTGATCGAGACCAACACCTTCGGCGCCAACCGCATCGCGCAGGAGGATTACGGCCTGGGCGAGCTGGCGCGGGAGATGAACGTGGCCGCGGCGAAGCTGGCGCGCGAGGCGGCGGACAAGTTCTCCACGCCCGACAAG
>NZ_DASSVG010000474.1:0-2490 GCF_035706265.1 Ramlibacter sp.
CACGCGCTGGCCGTTGGCGCCCACGGCGTGCAGTGGCACTGGGGCCTCACGATCACCGCGGTGCATCCCGGCGAACTGCTCGCCGACGGCGCGCGCCTCGCCTTCGACCACGTGTTCGACGCCCGCGGCACCGGCGCGCGGCTGCAACTGCCGGTGCGCGGTGTGCGCGGCGAGATCTTCTGGCTGCAGGCGCCGGGCCTCGAACTGCACCGCCCGGTGCGCCTGCTGCATCCGCGCCATCGCGTGTACCTCGTGCCGCGCGCGCCCGACCTGGTGGTCGTGGGCGCGAGCGAGATCGAGAGCGAGGACCGCTCGCCGGTCTCGCTGCGCAGCACGGTCGAACTGCTCGCCGCCGCCCACAGCGTGCTCCCCGAACTGGCGGAAGCCCGCCTCGTGCACAGCGAAACCAACCTGCGCCCCGCGCTGCCCGACAACCTGCCGCTGCTGCAATCGCAGGGCGGCCTCACCCGCATCAACGGACTGTTCCGCCACGGCTGGCTCATCACGCCGGCGCTGGTGGAGCGCGCCCTGCAGGAGCTGCATCCATGAACCAGACCACCGTCATCACTGTCAACGGCGAGCCGCGCAGCGTGGAGGACACCACCACACTGGCCGACCTGGTCGCGGCGCTGGGCCAGCCGCCCGCGGCGCTCGCCACCGCCGTGAACGGCGAGTTCGTGCCGCGCTCGGAGCGCGCCACGCTGCGCCTGCGCGAGGGCGACGCCGTCTTCACTTTCCAACCCATCACCGGAGGATGAACACCATGGGACTTCGCATCGCCGACACGGAACTCGCCAGCCGCTTCTTCCTGGGCACGGCCGGCTACCCGTCGCCGCAGGTGCTGCGCGAGGCCATCGCGGCCTCCGGCACGCAGGTGGTCACGCTGAGCCTCAAGCGCCAGCTCGCCAACGCCGGCACGCCCAACGACTTCTACAAGCTGATCCGCGAAAGCGGCGCGCGCCTGCTGCCCAACACGGCCGGCTGCCGCACGGCCAAGGAAGCCGTGAACATGGCGAAGATGGCGCGCGAGATGTTCGAGACGAACTGGATCAAGCTGGAGGTGATCGGCGACGAGTACACGCTGCAGCCCGACCCGTTCGAGCTGGTGGAAGCCGCACGCACGCTGGCGAAGGACGGCTTCGTGGTGCTGCCCTACTGCACCGACGACCTGGTGAGCTGCCAGCGCCTGCTCGATGCCGGCTGCAAGGTGCTGATGCCCTGGGGCGCGCCGATCGGCTCCGGCCAGGGCC
The DNA here is from genome assembly GCF_035706265.1 of Ramlibacter sp. Classification (GTDB taxonomy): domain Bacteria; phylum Pseudomonadota; class Gammaproteobacteria; order Burkholderiales; family Burkholderiaceae_C; genus Ramlibacter. The sequence continues at coordinate 1,251 of NZ_DASSVG010000474.1, forward strand.
TGCTGAACCCGAGCGCGCTGCGCACCCTGCGCGCCCGCCTGCCGGACGTGACGCTGGTGGTCGACGCCGGCATCGGCTCGCCGCGCGACGCCGTGCAGGCGATGGAGCTGGGCTACGACGCCGTGCTGGTGAACACCGCCGTGTCGCAGGCCCGCGATCCGGTGAAGATGGCGCAGGCCTTCCGCCTCGGCGTGGAGTCGGGCCGGCTCGGGTACGAGGCCGGCGTCATGGCCAAGCAGGAAATGGCGGTGCCCAGCACCCCGGTCACGGGCCAGCCGTTCACGCTCTGAAGCGGTGAAGATCGCCACCTTCAACGTCAACGGCGTGAAGGGGCGGATGCCCCGGCTGCTGGAGTGGCTGGAGGAGGCGCGGCCGGACGTGGTGTGCCTGCAGGAGATCAAGACGGCCGACGCGACCTTCCCGCACAAGCCGCTGGAGCAGGCCGGCTACGGCGTGCTGGTGCACGGGCAGCGCTCGCACCACGGCGTGGCGATCCTCGCGCGGGGAGAAACGCCGGTGGAGGTGCGGCGCGGGCTGCCGGGCGATCCGGAGGACGTGGCCGCGCGCTGGCTGGAAGCGAAGGTGCGCGGGCTGCACGTGGTCTCCGTGTACCTGCCGAACGGCAATCCGGTGCCGAGCCCGAACTTCGACTACAAGCAGCGCTGGATGCAACGGCTCGTCGCCTACGGCGAGACGCTGCTCGCGGCCGGCGCGCCGACCGTGCTGGCCGGCGACTTCAACGTGGTGCCGACCAACTTCGACATCTACAACGCCGGCAGCTGGCGCTTCGACGCGGTGCTGCAGCCCGAGACGCGCGCGCTGTGGGAGCGCTTCATGGCGCAGGGCTGGGTGGATGCCACGCGCCAGCTGCATCCGCAGGAGCGCATCTACACCTTCTGGGTCAACGAGGCGGCGTTCCGCCGGAATGCCGGGTTCCGGATGGACTTCCTGCTGCTCTCGCCGGCGCTGGTGCCGGCGTTGAGGAACGCGGAAGTGGATGCGGCGCAGCGGGGGCGCGAGAAGCCGAGCGACCATGCGCCGGTGTGGATCGAGCTGGATGAGCCCCAGCTGGCTGGGCGGCATTCGTAGGCTGGTGCTGACCGCGCGCAACGCGCGCCGGAAGCCCAGCGCCTCGCGGCGCTCGCGCATCGCTGGGCTTTCGCTTCGCTCCAGCACCAGCCTACGAAATCGCACCGCCCTCCGAGATCGCGCCAGCGTACGAAACGCCAGCCCGCCTCAC
>NZ_DASSVG010000475.1:0-6934 GCF_035706265.1 Ramlibacter sp.
TGAGACCCCCTCCCCCCTTGGGGAGGGGCTGGGGTGGGGGCGCTCCCCGCATGCCCTCACCCCGGCCCTCTCCCAGGGGGAGAGGGAGGAATACCGGTTTACTCGCGCAGACGTCCAGCCCGATGTGGAGCGCGGGCGCACGAGGTCATCCGGCCATGAGCAGTCATGTTCGTTACGATGAACATGACGCCATAGCGACAAAGCCCCAGGAGCCGCCACTGCCCGCCCCCGTTCCCCACTTCGACGCCGTCGACCTGGCCCGCGTGCGGGCCGTGTTCGTCCGCGGACGCACGCATCGCGCACTGCTGAAGATCCCGTTCGCCGATCGGCCGTCCGGCCGCACGCTCTGCGTCGTCGGCCAGAACCCCAGCGACGCGGGCGAGGAACACGCGGACAAGACGGTCAACTACCTGGAGCGCTACGTGCATCGCAACCTGCCGCAGTTCGGCGCGCTGCTGCTGCTCAATCTCTACACGCGCGTGGACAAGCGCAAGGCCTTCCGCGACGTGGAGCACGGCCAGGCAGACCGCATCCTGCGCTGCGCCATCCGCAAGCAGCGGGACTTCCTGTTCGTCTTCGGCCAGGTGAAGAACGAAGGCGCTTACCGCTTTCCCGAGCGGCTGGCGCAGTTGCGGCCCCTGTTTGCCGGCAAGAAGATCCTGCAGCTGGACCTGCAGACGAACTTCCCGCCGCATCCGGGCAACGCGCGGATCATGTACAGCAGGCTCGACGTGGGCCTGAAGCCGTTTGTTTTTCCGGAGAGATGATGTCCCTACCGCCCATCGACATCCGCCCGGCCCACATCGACGACGTGCCCTTGATCCTCCGCTTCATCAAGGAACTGGCCGCGTACGAGCGACTTCTACCGCTCGATGGGCGCCGTGCCGATGGACGAATGGGTGCGCTACCGACTGGCCGGCGATGCGCTGGCAAAGTTCGCCGCGGTCAAGGGGGCCGGGGACTGCCGCTGAACCTCTGGTTTGAACCCGCCCCGGCCCTCCATGTCCTCCCTGTGGCCACGCACGCCGGCTCTTGAAATCTGCCCGCGCCGTGCACAGATAAGCCGCCGTCGAATCAGGTTGTTGTTGTCACTGCGATGAACTCGGCAGATTTGACGTTCGCCCGCACGCCGAGGGCAGCCCCAACCCGCGCAGCGGTTCCGTCCATCCCGTATCCGCCCGGCCCGAGCCCCATCCTCACGCGCGAGCGCGAGCAAAGAGACCTCCTTGCACTGCTGGCCCACGAATTGCGCGGGCCGATCGGCGTCCTGCGCACGACGACGCACCTCCTGGAGCGGCCGGACCTGCCCCAGGCGCAGAGAAGAACGCTGCTGGCGGCCGCCCGGCGCCAAGCCGATCACCTGGCGGCCCTGGTGGACTCCCTGCTCGATGCGAGCCGGCTCGACACCGGCAAGCTGGCCCTGGCCAGGAAGGAACTGGATCTTGGCGCGCTGCTCGCTTCCATCTGCGATGGCGTGGAGCCGCTGTTCGACGAGAAGCAGGTGCGCTTGCTCAGGCGCTTTGCGGTGCAGCCGGTGCTTATCCAGGGCGACGAGACGCGCCTGACGCAAGTGTTCACCAATCTGCTGGAGAACGCGCGCAAGTTCACGCCCCGCGGTGGCGAAGTGGAAGTGCACATCGGCACGACCGCGACGGAAGCCGTGGTCAGCGTGCGTGACAACGGCGCGGGCATTCCCGTCCACCGCCTCGAAGCGATCTTCCAGCCCTATGCGCAGTCCGACGCCGGGAGAGACCAGGCCAAGGGCGGCCTGGGCCTGGGCCTTGCCGTGGTGCGCGGGCTGGTGGAACTCCACGGCGGCAGCGTCAGCGCGGAAAGCGATGGCCCCGGCTGCGGCAGCGTGTTCCGCGTGCGCCTGCCGCTTGGACGCCATGGCGACGGGAAAGGGTGTGCGGCATCGATGCGTCGCCCGCGCCCGCCCCCGGCCGCTCACCCGGAGGCGGAGCTGTCCGCGTCGGACTCGATGGAATCGCCCAGCAGCCGCACCAGGTAGTCGCGCGCGTCATCCGCGCCCTTGGGCAGCAGGTGCGGTCGATGGGAGAGCACCCAGTCCGCGAAGTCCTGCACCTGGTCGAGGCCTCGCTGCCGGGGCGGGCGCTCCAGCCAGAGCTCGATGAGCTCCTTCTCCTCCGCAGTCAGCGGCACACTCTCGTCCTGGCCCATCGGTTCGGCTCCTTCGTTGACATGCGTCGGCACGCGCGACAGTTTGCGCTGCGATCTCCCGCACGGCGGAGAGGCGCGAGACGCCTCCGCCTCCAGCCTGCCTGTTGGAGCGCGTTTGCCCGGCGAGGTTCGAGGCATGGCCGGGCAGGGCCTGGCCGGCGCGCGACAATGCCCGCATGAACGCCGACTTCTCGCAAGGCTGCGCTTTCCAGCGCGGCGAGTACGTGCCGATCGCCCAGGCTTCGATTCCCATGACGGACTGGGGTTTCCTGCGCTCGGATGCCACCTACGACGTGGTCACCGTCTGGGACGGCGCTTTCTTCCGGCTCGACGTGCACCTGGACCGGTTCTTCGCCAGCTGTGCGCGCTTCCGGCTCGATCCCGGCCGCTCGCGCGCCGAGGTGGCCACGATCCTGGCGGAGTGCGTGCGCCGCTCGGGCCTGCGGCGTTCGTACGTGGAGATGATCGTCACGCGCGGGCAGCCGCCGTGGGGCTCGCGCGATCCGCGGCAGGCCGTGAACCAGTTCTACGCCTTCGCGGTGCCCTTCGTCTGGATCGCCAACGAGGAGCAGCGCCGGCGCGGCCTGCACGTGGCGATCAGCGACGTGCAGCGGATCCCGCCCGCGAGCGTCGATCCCACGGCCAAGAACTACCACTGGAACGACCTCACGATGGGCCTGCTGGGCGCTCTCGACGCCGGCGCCGACACGGTCCTGCTGCGCGATGCGCGCGACAACGTGGTCGAGGGGCCGGGCTTCAACGTGTTCGCGCTCTCCGGCCGCCGGCTCGTCACGCCGCGCGAAGGCGTGCTGCAAGGCGTGACCCGGCGCACGGTGATCGAGATCGCCCGCGCCGCCGGCTACGAGGTGCAGGAGCGGGACCTGCCGATCGCGGAACTGCTGCTCGCCGACGAAGCCTTCATCACCAGTTCGGGCGGCGGGGTGATGCCGGTGACGCGGGTGAACGGCCAGGCGATCGCCGCCGGCCTGCCCGGTCGCATCACCGGCGAGCTGGCAGCGACCTACTGGGAGTTGCACAAGCTGCCGCAGTACAGCACGCCGGTCGCGTACTGACCCGCCTCACGCGGTGCGGTCTTCCTGCAGCCCCAGTTCGGCCTTCATCGCGTCGCGAATCCTGAACTTCTGGATCTTGCCGGTCACCGTCATCGGGAAGGCGTCGACGAAGCGGATGTAGCGCGGGATCTTGTAGTGCGCGATCTGGCCGCGGCAGAAGGCGCGCACCTCGTCCTCGGTGAGCGCTTGCCCGGGCTTGCGGATGATCCACGCGCACAGCTCCTCGCCGTACTTGTGATCGGGCACGCCGACCACCTGCACGTCCTGCACCTGCGGCATGCGGTAGAGGAATTCCTCGATCTCGCGCGGATAGATGTTCTCGCCGCCGCGGATCACCATGTCCTTGATGCGGCCCACGATGTTGACGTACCCCTCGTCGTCCATCGTGGCGAGGTCGCCGGTGTGCATCCAGCCCTCGCTGTCGATGGCCTCGCGGGTCTTCTCCTCGTCCTCCCAGTACCCCAGCATCACCGAGTAGCCGCGCGTGCACAGTTCGCCGCGCTCGCCGGTGGCCAGCGTTTCGCCGCTGGCCGGCTCCACGATCTTCACCTCGAGGTGCGGCTGCACCTGGCCCACCGTGGAGACGCGCTTGTCCAGCGGCGTGTCGGTGCTGCTCTGGCAGCTCACGGGGCTGGTCTCCGTCATGCCGTAGGCGATGGTGACCTCCCCCATGTGCATCTCGCTCACCACGCGCTTCATCACCTCGATCGGGCACGGCGAGCCGGCCATGATGCCGGTGCGCAGCGAGGAGAGGTCGAACTCGCGGAAGCGCGGGTGGTCCAGTTCGGCGATGAACATCGTGGGCACGCCGTGCAGGCCGGTGCAGCGTTCCGCCTGCACCGTCTCCAGCACGGCCAGCGGGTCGAAGGCGTCGTTCGGGTAGACGATGGTCGATCCGTGGGTCAGGCAGGCCAGGTTGCCGAGCACCATCCCGAAGCAGTGGTACAGCGGCACCGGGATGCACAGGCGGTCGGCCGGCGTGAGCTTCATCGCCACGCCGATGAAGAAGCCGTTGTTCAGGATGTTGCGGTGGGTGAGCGTGGCGCCCTTGGGGAAGCCCGTCGTGCCGCTGGTGAACTGGATGTTGATGGCGTCGCCGGGCGCGAGGGTGGCAGCGATCGCGTCGATGCGCGGATCGTCCGGGTTGCCGCGCGCCAGCAGCTCGGAGAAGCGCAGCATGCCTTCCTGTTCCTCGCCGGCGCCCGCCTCGTCGATCCACACCGTGTGCCGCAGCTGCGGCAGCTTCGCGGTGCCCAGCTCGCGCAGCATGCCCAGGTAGTCGCTGGTCTTGAAGCGCGGCATCGTGACCAGCGCCTTGCAGCCGACCTTGTTGAGCGCGTACTCCACCTCCGCGGTGCGGTAGGCGGGGTTGATGTTCACGAGGATCAGGCCGACTTCCGCGGTGGCGAACTGCATCAGCACCCACTCGGCGCAGTTGTGCGCCCAGATGCCGATGCGGTCGCCTTTGTCCAGGCCGAGGCCCAGCAGCGCGCTGGCGAGCCGGCGGGCGGTGCGGCGCAGTTCGGCGTAGCTGTAGCGGCGATTCTGGTGGCGGCTCACCAGCGCGGGATGCTCCGGCTGCCGGGCCGCCATCGAAGCGAGGAAGGCAGGGATGGTCTGTTCGAGCAGCGGCGTGCCGGTGGCACCGCGCGCGTGGGCGACTCGCGGTTGGATGAGCATGACCTTGTCTCCGAAGGAAAGCGCAGTCCGCCAGCATAGGACGAGCCCAGCCCCCGGGAATCGCCGGCCCGGTTGCAAATCGTGCCAGGCGCTGCCGTCGCAGGAGCCCTCGCTTTCGGCGAGCACCCGCTGCCAGTTGACTCGGATGACGCACTTAGCTAGTCTTGGCTAATCACCTGGAGGTACGCATGGCGCTGGTCAACATGCTCGAAGCCAAGTCCTCCTTGTCGCGCCTGGTGCAAGCGATCGAGGATGGGCTGGAGAGCGAAATCATCATCGCGCGCAATGGCCGGCCGGCGGCAAAGCTGGTTCCCATCGCAGCGAGCGCTCCGCGCCCCCGTCTCGGCGTGGCCAAGGGCAGGTTTGAAGTGCCCGATTCCATCGACGAGCACAACGACGAAGTGGCACGACTCTTCACCGGGCAGCGCCTGCCTTGAACCTGCTGCTGGACACGCACGTCGCACTCTGGGCGATCACGGACAGCCCGAAACTGGGCGCCGAGGCACGGCAGACCATCGAGACTTCCACGGTCTGGATCAGTGCGGCGAGCATCTGGGAAATTGCCATCAAGCACTCCCTCGGCCGCGGGGACATGCCCGTGTCGGGTGAGGAGGCCATGGGATTTTTCCGGAGCTCGGGTTTCCGCTTCCTTGCCGTGGAACCGGAACATGCCGCCGCCGTGGAAGCTCTCGCTGCGCACCACCAGGACCCCTTTGACCGGCTGCTGGTGGCGCAGGCCCTGTGGGAACCGATGCGGCTGATGACGCGCGACGCCATGGTCGCCCGCTACAGCGACACCATCATCCTCATCTGACCGGCGCGTCGCAGCCGAAGAGCTTTCTACCGCGCCCGGCACCTTGCGCCCCCGGGGTGCCGCGCTGAACACAAGCCCGCGGCCCTCTGGCATGATCCTCGCCCACCCCGCGAGGAGGCAGCGATGGACCTGTCCCACGTCACCGAGGCGAGCGCGTTCGAGATCGCGCAGGCCGTGCGCCAGCGCCAGCTCACCGCCGTATCGGTGATGCGCACCTTCCTCGACCGCATCGAGCGGCTGGAGCCGCGCCTCAACACCTTCGCCGTCCTCACCGCCGAGGCAGCGCTGCAGCAGGCCCACCACGTCGACAAGCTGATCGCCGGCGCGCGCGATCCGGGCCCTCTGGCCGGCGTGCCGGTGAGCATCAAGGACCTGATCGCGGTGCGCGGCGTGCCGCAGGCCTTCGGCTCGAAGCTGCTGGCGGACAACGTCGCGCAGCACGATGCGCCCGCGGTCGAGCGGCTGCGCCACGCGGGCGCCTGCATCGTCGGCAAGAGCACCACCAGCGAGCTCGGCTCCAAGGCGGTGGGCGATTCGCCGTTGACCGGCATCACGCGCAATCCCTGGAACCCGGAGCACACGCCCGGTGGTTCCAGCGCCGGTGCTGCCGCGCAGGTCGCGGCGCGCATGGTCCCGGTTGCCCTGGCCACCGACGGTGGCGGCTCGATCCGCATCCCCTCCAGCTTCTGCGGCGTATTCGGCATCAAGGCGCGCTTCGGCCGCGTGCCCGTGTGGCCGCCGGCGGCGGCGCCGGCGCTGGCGCACGTGGGGCCGATCACGCACAGCGTGCGCGACGCGGCGCTGGTGCTGTCGGCGATCGCCGGGCGCGACGCCCGCGACGAGGCCTCGCTGCGCTCGCCGGTGCCGGAGTTCGCGGCCGGCCTGGCGCAGGGCGTCGCCGGGCTGCGCATCGGCTGGTGCCCGTCGCTCGGCTACGGCAGCGCGGAGGACGAGGTGCTGCAGGCCTGCGAGCAGGCCGCGCGCCAACTCGAAGCACAGGGCGCGGTGCTCAAGGCCGTGCCGCCGCCCTTCGCGCGCGATCCGGCCCCGGCCTGGAACCGGCTGTTCTACGGCCGCATCGGCGAGCGGCTGGCCGAACTGGCGGCGAGCGAGGAACGCCGCGCGCTGGTCAATCCCGCGCTGCGCGCGGCCGTCGCTGCGCTCGCCGCCTTCGGCCCGCCCATGG
>NZ_DASSVG010000476.1:0-11042 GCF_035706265.1 Ramlibacter sp.
CCCGGGCACGCCGGCGCTCGTGCCGCCGGCGCGCGCCAACCGCATGCCGGCCGGCCCGGTGCTGCCCGCCGCCACCTTCGGCGATCCGCGGCTGGTGGCCCACCTGGCCACCGCCCGGCGCGTCATAGCGGGCGGCACGCCGCTGCTGCTGCGCGCGGAGACGGGCGCCGGCAAGGAGGTGTTCGCGCGCGCCGTGCATGCCGGGGGCAACCGCGCCGACGGGCCCTTCGTCGCGATCAACTGCGCCAGCCTGCCGGAGACGCTGATCGAGGCCGAGCTGTTCGGCTACCGCGCCGGGGCCTTCACCGGGGCGGAGAAGGGCGGCCGGCGCGGCAAGATCCTGCAGTCCGACGGCGGCACGCTGTTCCTGGACGAGATCGGCGACATGCCGCTGCCGCTGCAGGCCCGCCTGCTGCGGGTGCTGGACGAGCGCATGGTCACGCCGCTCGGTACCGATGAAGTGCGGCCGGTGGATTTCCAGCTGATCAGCGCGAGCCACCGCAACCTCGCCGAGATGGTGGCCGAGGGCAGCTTCCGCGAGGATCTCTACTACCGGCTGGCAGGCATCGAGCTGCAACTGCCGCCGCTGCGCGAGCGCACCGACCGCGCGGAGATCATCCGCAACCTGCTGGTGGCGGAGGGCCGCGCCGACGCGGCGGTCACGTCCGCGGCCTGGGACTTGCTGTTGCGTCATCCATGGCCTGGGAACCTGCGACAACTGCACCACGTGCTGCGCAGCGCCGTGGCGTTGGCGGCCGGGGCCCCGCTGGGCCTGGAGCACTTCCCGTCGCTGGGCGTGCTGCCGGTGCAGGCGCCGGCCAGCGCCGCACCGCCGGAGCCGGCTGCGCCGCTGTCGCCGCAGCTGGCCAAGGAGCGCCAGTCGCTGCTGGCCCTGCTGGAGGCGCAGCGCTGGAACGTGAGCCACGTGGCCAAGTCGCTGGGCGTGAGCCGCAACACTCTGTACCGCCGGATGCACAAGCTGCTCATCCCGGTGACGCACAGCGGCTGAGCGGCGCCGCGGCCGGCCGCTTCGCCTGGGGGCTGACCGGCTCCGGCCACTTCCTGCTGGAATCGATCGCGCTGGCCGGGCGCCTGCCGCAGGTGGACCTGTTCCTCTCCGCCGCCGCGGAGGAAGTGCTGCCGATGTACGGCATCCGGCTGGAGTCGCTGCGCGAGCGCTTCCGCATCTTCCGCGACAAGAGCGCGAGCTCGGTGCCGGTGGGCACGCTCTACGAGGAGCACTACCACACGCTGGTGGTGGCGCCGGCCACCAGCAACACGGTGGCCAAGTGCGCGCTGGGCATCAGCGACACCCTGCCGACCAACATGTTCGCGCAGGCCGGCAAGCTGGGCATCCCGAGCTTCGTCTTCGCCTGCGACACCGAGCCGGTGGTGGTGACGCGCGCGCCGCACGACTGGGTGGTGCTGCGCCCGCGCCGCATCGAGTTCGAGAACCTGGAGCGGCTGCGCGCCATCGACCACTGCAGCGTCGCCTGCTCGGTGGCGGAGCTCGAAGCCGCCCTCGACGCCCGCCTGCGGGCGCTGTCCCTCGCATGGAACACATCGTCTTCCTGACCGGGCGGCTCGCCGAGCCGGCACTGAACCGCGTGCTGGCGCAGATCGCGCCGCCCGAGGCGGAGGCGCCCTTCAGCTGGGAGGTGCGCGAGATCGGCCTGCAGGTCGCCGCCCTCATGACGGCGGAGATGGTGCAGCGGCGCGTCGCCGCGCCCGTGGCCGCCGACCGCATCCTGCTGCCGGGCCGCTGCCGCGGCGACGTCGCCGCGCTGTCGGCGCATTTCGGCGTGCCGGTGCAGCGCGGGCCCGAGGAGCTGAAGGACCTGCCGCAGTTCTTCCGCCGCCAGGCCCGGCCGGTGGACCTCGACGCGTACGCGATCCGGATTTTCGCCGAGATCGTCGATGCTCCGCACCTGCCGGTGGAGGCGATCGTCGATCGGGCGCGCGCCTTCGCTGCCGACGGCGCCGACGTGATCGACCTCGGCGGCCTGCCGGACACGCCCTTCCCGCACCTTGAAGACAGCGTGCGGGCGCTGAAGGCGCAGGGCTTTCGCGTCAGCGTCGATTCGCAGGACCCGCAGGAGCTGCTGCGCGGCGGCCGGGCCGGGGCGGACTACCTCCTCAGCCTGACGCTGGACACGCTCTGGATCGCCGACGAAGTGGCGTCCGTCCCGATCGTGATCGGCCGCCATCCCGCCGACGAGGGCTCGCTGTGGCAGGCGGTGGAACGCATGCAGGCGAGCGGCCGGCCCTTCCTCGCCGACGCCATCCTCGACCCGATCCCCTACGGCCTGCTCGCCTCGCTGGTGCGCTACCAGCGGCTGCGCGAGCGCTTCCCGCAGGTTGCCATCCTGATGGGCGTGGGCAACCTGACCGAGCTGGTCGAGGCGGACACGAGCGGCATCAACGCGGTGATGATGGGCATCGCCGCCGAACTGGGCGCCACTGCCATCCTCACCACCCAGGTCAGCCCGCATGCGCGGCGCGCCGTGCGCGAGGCCGACTGGGCGCGCCGCATCATGCACGCGGCCGTCTCGCAGCAGCTGCTGCCCAAGGGCCTGAGCGACCAGCTCATGACGGTGCACGCGAAGAGCCCGTTTCCGGACGCACCGGAGGAGATCGAGGCCCTGGCGCGCCAGGTGCGCGATCCCAACTTCCGGGTGCAGGTGTCGCAGCAGGGCGTGCACGTCTACAACCGCGAGGGGCTGCACGTCGCGCAGGATCCCTTCGCGCTCTGGCCGCGCCTGCGGCTGGACCACGATGCCGGCCACGCCTTCTACCTCGGGGTGGAGACGGCGCGGGCCCAGATCGCCTGGCAGCTCGGCAAGCGCTACGTGCAGGACCAGCCCCTGGACTGGGGCTGCGCCGTCGAACGCGCGCCGGAAGACCTGCAACGCTGGAAGGCGCCCGGCACCACGATGACCAACAAGGGGCAGCCATGAGGGGACTCGCATGAGCGAACGCATCTTCGAAACGGTGGTCACGACCTGCTCGCCCGAGGGCGCGGTCCACATCGCGCCCATGGGGGTGCGCTACGCGGAGGGCGCGGTGGTGCTCAAGCCCTTCCGGCCCTCGCACACGCTGGACAACATCCTCTCCACCCGCAGGGCGGTGCTCAACGTGCTGACCGACGTGCGGGTGTTCGCCGGCTGCGTCACGGGCCGGCGCAGCTGGCCCACGGTGCCGGTGAACGCGCCGGATGGCACGGTGGCCGTGCGCCTGGCCTGCGCCCATTCGCATGTCCTGCTGCAACTGGCGGAGGTGCAGGACGACGCCCAACGGCCCGTGCTGCGGCTGGTGCGCATGCACGAGGCGCAGCACTCCTTCTTCGCCGGCTTCAACCGCGCCCAGGCCGCCGTGATCGAGGGCGCCGTGCTGGTGAGCCGGTTGCACCTGCTGCCGCGCGAGAAGGTCGAGACCGAGCTCGGCTACCTGCGCATCGCGATCGCCAAGACCGCCGGGCCCGAGGAACTGGAGGCCTGGGGCTGGCTGCAGGAAGCGGTGGCGCTGCACCGCGCGCTGGCGCCGGAGGCGGCATGACGGTGCGGCTGCTGGTGAGCGTGCGTAACGCCGGAGAGGCGCTCGAGGCCGCCGAGGCGGGCGCCGATTTCATCGACCTGAAGGAGCCGGCCGACGGCGCGCTCGGCGCGCTGCCGCCCGAGCGCATCGCTCAAATCGTCGCCGTGCTGCGGGCGGGCTGGCGCGGCGTGCGCATCAGCGCCACGGTGGGCGACCTGCCGGCGCACGAGCAGGCCGAGATCCTGCGCCGGGTGCGCCGCGTCGCCGCCTGTGGGGTCGACTATGTCAAGGTGGGCCTGTGGCCCGCCGCGCCGGCGGCCAGCCGCGCACTGCTCGATGCGCTCGCGGCCTGCCCGGCGAAGGTGGTGCCGGTGCTGGTGGCCGATGCCGGCGTGGACCCGGCACTCGTCTCCTATGCGCTGGCGCGTGCGGCCTTCCCGGCGCTGATGCTGGACACGGCGCAGAAGGGGCGTGGCAGCCTGCTGCAGCGGCTGCCGCTGCCGGTGCTGGCCGGATTCGTCGAGAAGGTGCACGCGGGCGGCGCGCTGGCGGGGCTCGCCGGCTCGCTGAGGGCCGACGATGCGTCGGCGCTGCGGGCGCTGGCGCCGGACTTCGCGGGATTTCGCGGCGCCGTGACGCGCGGCGAACGCAGCGCGGCGCTCGATCCGCGCCGGGTGCGGCTGCTACGCCGCCGGCTTGCGGCGGGGACGCGGGCTCCGCTGGCTGCCGCCGCCTGAGGCGAGCACGCGGGCCAGCGCCACCGGCGGCCGGAAGGCCGAGCGGCCCAGGAGCGCGTCGCGCACGTGTTCCAGCGCGTCGCAGTCCAGCACTTCGATCGGGAAGGGCGCGTCGCGCGACCAGTCGTCGAAACGGGCGTCGAGCACGCCCAGCGCGGCCAGCTCGCCGAACGTGCAGCCCGCCGGCACCTTGCAGGCCTTCACCAGCACCAGCCGTTCGGCATTGAGCGTGCGCGCGAGCCACAGCGCCATGCTGTCGCTCGTCACGTCCCAGGTGGTCAGCAGGTCGGGCGCGTCGCGCAGCGCGCCGAAGGGCAGCCACAAGGCCGGCTGGCCGGCGTGCAGGGCGCGGCGGATGCCGGCCTCGTCGGCGGCCAGCGTCAGGCGCGGCTCGAGCGCGTGGAACAGGTGCGCGGTCTGCGCCATCGCCAGCACGGCCATGTTGTGCGCGGGCAGGTCGGCGAAGTGCCAGTGCCGCTGCGAGACCCGCACCGCCTCGGCGAACACGCCGCCGCCTGGCACCACCGTCACGCGGCCGCCGCCCAGCTCCGCCAGCATGGCGAGCCACAGCACGACCCGCGGGTCATGCGCGAGACTGCCACCGAGCTTGACGATCCACATCGCTCATCCCCGGGCGCAGGCGAGCAGGGCCACGGACACCGCCGGCGCGCAGACGTCGGCCCAGGCGGCCAGCGCCGCGTCGTGGGTGGGCGAGGGCAGGGCGACCTCGGCATAGCGCAGGAAGCGGCGGCCGCAGCGCTGCGCCACCTGCGCGGCGAGGAAGGCGCCGCAGCCGGCGCCGATCACCGGTGCGTCCGCGGGCAGCCCGGATTCTTCCGTCACCCGCGCCAGCTGGCCGGCGATCTCGCGCAGCTGCGCCTCTTTCCACCATTCCGCCAGGGCCAGCCATTGCGCCTCGCTGGCAGCCGCCGCGTCGAGCCCGATCATGCGGGCGAGCCGCTGGCGGGTGGCCGCCAGGTCCTTGCCGCGGCCGTCGGCGGTGGCCGCCTGGTCGTGCGCCGGAGCGAGTTCGCCGGTGAGGCGGTAGACGTCCGCCGTGGTGGCGAAGAACTCGTTCATCACGTTGATGCTGCGGCCGTCGCAGGCCACCCGCGGGCCCAGCGCGCACAAGGGCGTGCGGACCACGCCCTGGTACACCAGCTCGCCCGTGAGCAGGCGCTCGGCATCGGTGGCGCCATGCGCGGCGACGCGGCCGGCGCGGATCGGGATCAGGTCGGTGGTGGTGCTGCCGATGTCCACCAGCATGGCGTCGTCCACCCGCGCCGCGAGCACGCGCGCCGTCGCGCACCAGTTGGCCGAGGCGATGCCGTCCCAGTGTTCGCCCACCTCGGCCGGCCCGCGCCAGTCGCCCTCGGCATCGAACAGGCGCAGCGTCGGGCCGAGCGACTGCGCCAGCCGGTCGGCAATGCGCGCCACGCCCTGGGCGCGGTCCTCGAACAGGTCGACCATCTCGCCGGTCATGGTGGCGGCGTGCCGCAGCCCGGCCGCCCAGGCGCCGGACCAGCGCGAGCGGGCCTGGGCCAGCGCCGCATCGAGCTGCTCCATGCCTTGCCAGAGGGGGCAGGGCCACTGGGCGATATCGCGCAGCGTGCTCCCCTCCAGCAGGCAGCCCTTCAGGTGGGCCCCACCGATGTCCCAGCCCAGCGTGGCTTCACGCCGGGACATCGGCCGCCACCTCCGCCGGCCCGGCGGGCGCATGCAGCGCCAGGATCTCCTGCGCGAGGTTGCGCCGCAGGAGTGCCGAGAGGCCCACGTATGCGCAGGTCACGCGCGGATTGACTTCGATGACCACCGGTCCTTCCCTTTCGTTCCACACCAGGTCGATGCCGACATAGTCCCGCAGGCCCGGGATGGCGGAGGCGACCCGCGCCGCCAGCGCATGCAGGGCGGGCACCCGCCCATCCGCGGGATCGATCGCCGCCGGCTGCACGCCCAGGTCATGCAGCCAGCCTCGGGCATCGATGGCGATCCGCTGCCGGTTCACTGCGAGCGGCCGTGCAAGATTTGGACCGACGATCATGGCCACCGAGAGCGCCGCGCCTTCGATGTACGGTTCCACGACACAGGACTGGCCGGCGCGGCGGCGCGCCCGCGCGTCGGCTTCCGCTGCAGTGCGGCCGGCATGGTGGCGCGTCTCCAGGCTGCCGGCGCCGTCGTCGGGCTTGACGATCCAGGCGCCGCGATGGCCCGGCGCGAAGCGCAGCGGCGTCGCGATGCCGGCGGCGTCCAGCGCGATACAGGTTGCGCGCTTGCTGGCGGCGACGCGGATCGCCGCCGCGCTGCAGCCGATCCAGCGCGCCTCGCCCACGGCCGCGTGCAGGCGCAGCAGCAGGCCCTCCGATTCGGGCGCGATCACCCAGCACAGGTCGTGCAGCGAGGCCTGGCGCCGCACGAAAGCCACGGCGTCTTCGTCCGGCGCCTGCACCACCGCACGCCACATCGCATGGCCTGCCTCTTGCTCGCGCACCGCGACGGTGACGGCGAGCCCGGCGCTGCGGGCGAGGTCGTCCGCGACGGCGTCCCGCATCCCGCGGCCGGCCGCGAGCATCTCCTGGTGCGCCGGGCTGCCAGGGCCCAGGCCCTGCGTGGTTTGCGGATCGCCGGCGCTCAGGGGCTCATACACGAAGATGCGACGCATGCCTTCTCCCGATCTGCAGGTGATTCCGGTGCTGGACCTCATGGGCGGCCAGGTGGTGCGCGGCGTGCGCGGCGAGCGCCACGCCTACCGCCCCATCGTCTCGCGGCTGGCCGACGGCAGCGCCCCGCGTGCGGTGGCGCGCGGCCTGCGCCGCGCCGCCCCGCCCCCGCCCGGGGCCCGGCCCGTGCTGTACGTGGCCGACCTCGATGCGATCCAGGGCGGCGCCGTGCAACTCGACGCGCTGGCGGACCTGCTGCAGGCGCAACCCGACCTGTGCCTCTGGGTCGACGCCGGCTTCGCCGGGCCGGGCGACGTGCGCGTGCTGCGCGCCGCGCTCGGGCCTGTCGCGGCGCGCATCCGCCCGGTCTACGGCAGCGAGTCGCTTGCGGGCGCCGCAGCGCTGGAGGAACTGGCCCGCGATCCCGACGCGATCCTCTCGCTCGATTCGCGGCTGGAACGCCCGCTCGATCCGGCCGGCGCCTGGCAGCGCCCCGAAGCGTGGCCGGGCACGGTGATCGTGATGACGCTCGACCGCGTGGGCGCCGGCACCGGCCCCGACCTGGTCACCTTCGCGCGCCTGCGGGCGCTGGCGCCGGACCGCACCTGGATCGGCGCCGGCGGGGTGCGCGACGCGGCGGACCTGTGCGCCGCGGCCGCCAGCGGCGCCGCCGCCTGGCTGGTGGCGAGCGCCTTGCACGACGGCAGCCTGCAGCTCTCCTGATCCCGAATGCCCGGCCATGGCGCGGGCGAATCAGGAAGCGTGCCACGGCGCGCGGCGCTGTCGCCGTGGTGCAGCGCGTCACACAGTGTTCCACTCCGGCAGGGCAGAGTGCGCTTTGCCCGCGCCCTGCCCGGCCGCAGGTCCTTGGCACACGGATTGCGGACGACGCAGCGTGGAGCCTGACTGGACCTGCCCCTTCTGCTCGCTGCTGTGCGACGGCTTCGCGCTGGAGCGCGGGCCGCAGGCGCTGGTCCTGCACGGCACCGACTGCCCCCGGGCCCGGGCCGGGCTGGCGGCGCACGCCCAGCGCGAAGCGCCGGCCGCCTGGATCGACGGCAGCGTTGCGACCTTTGAGGAGGCGCTTGCCGAAGCGGCGCGCCGGCTCGCCCAGTGGCGCCAGCCCCTGCTGGCGGGCCTGGGCACCGACATGGCCGGCGCCCGCGCGCTGTACCGGCTCGCCGCGCGCACCGGCGCGCTCTACGACCACGCGGACGGCGAGGCGCTGATGCACGGCCTGCGCGCCCTGCAGGACCGAGGGCAGTGGTACACGACGCTCGCCGAGATCCGCGCCCGTGCCGATCTCATGGTCTGCGTGGGGACGCAAGCCGTCGCGCACTATCCGGAGTTCTTCCGCCGCTGCGGGCTGGACCGCGCCGACACGCCTTGCCGGCGCTTGGTGTTCTTCGGCGGGGAGGCGCCGGCGCGGGTGCCGGAGGGCGTCCCGGTGCAGTGCATCGCCGGCACCGGCGAGTTGCTGGCCGACCTGCAGCAGCTGGCCGCCTGCCTCGGCAAGGCGCCCGGCGGACGCAGGGATCCCGAACTCGCCGCGCTCGCCACCGCCCTGCGCGAGGCGCGCTATGCGGTCCTGGTCTGGGAAGCCGCCACGCTGCCCGCGCACGGCGCGCTCGCGGTCGAACTGCTGAACCTCATCGTCGCCACCCTCAACGCCAGCACCCGCGCGGGCAGCTTCGCGCTCGGCGGCAGCGACGGCGCCTATGCCGTGCAGCAGGTCTTCACCTGGCTCTCCGGCCTGCCGCTGCGCACGCGCGCGACGGGCGCGGGCGCGGAGCACGACCCCCTGCGCTTCGCCGGCCCGCGCCTGCTGGACGACCACGCCGTGGATGGCCTGCTGTGGGTCTGGAGCTTCGCCCCCGACCGCCTGCCGCCGCCGACCAAGCTGCCGCGCATCGTGCTGGGCCCGCCCGCCATGGGGCCGCGGCTGCGCCAGGCCGAGGCCGCCGAACACTGCGTGTTCCTGCCCGTGGCCACGCCGGGGCTCAATGCGGCCGGCCACCTGTTCCGCACCGACGGCGTGGTGGTGCCGCTGGTGGCCGCGCGCGACGACGGGTTGCCCGGGGTGGACCGCATCGCGGCACGCCTGCTCGAAAAGCTCGAGGTGTCCGCATGACCACACGGCGCCTGCGCGGCGGACGGGTCTTCGATCCGGCCAACGGCGTCGACGGCGAAGTGCGCGACGTGGCGATGCGCGACGGCCGCATCGTGGCGCTCGATCCGCGCGAGCCGGTGGACGAGGAGATCGACGCCAGCGGCTGCATCGTGCTGGCCGGCGGCATCGACCTGCACAGCCACATCGGCGGCGGCAAGGTGAACCTCGCCCGCCTGCTGCTGCCGCAGCAAGAATGCCGCGTCTGCGCGCCCGGCACGCTCGCCACCGGACTGCGCTACGCCGAGATGGGCTACACCTCGGTGTTCGAGCCGGCGATGGCAGCGAGCAACGCGCGCCACGCGCACATGGAGATGGGTGACGTGCCCATCGTCGACCACGGCGCCTACGTGATGCTGGGCAACGACGAGCTGTTCCTCGAGCTGCTGGCCAGGGGCTGCGAGCCGCAGCGCCTGCGCGACTACGTGGGCTGGGTCGTGCATGCGACCAAGGCGCTGGGCGTGAAGGTGGTCAACCCGGCCGGCATCTCCGCCTTCAAGTTCAACCAGCGCCGGCTGGATGTCGACGAGCCGCACGTGCACTGGCAGGTGACGCCGCGGCAGGTGGTCACGGCGCTGGCGCGCGCAGTCCACGAGCTCGGGCTCGCGCATCCGCTGCACATCCACGCGAGCAATCTCGGCGCGGCCGGCAACATCGCGTCGACGCTGGCGACGATGGAGGCCCTGGAAGGCCTGCCGGGGCACCTGACCCACGTGCAGTTCCACTGCTACGGCGCCGAAGGGCCGCGCAAGTTCTCGTCCGCCGCACTGGCGCTCGCCGAGGCGCTCGATGCCCACCCGAACTGCTCGATCGACATCGGCCAGGTGCTGTTCGGGCAGACCGTCACCGCCTCCGGCGACACCATGCGCCAGCACGCGAACGCCGAACTCGCGCATCCGCGCAAGGGCATCCTGGGCGACATCGAATGCGATTCGGGCTGCGGCGTGCTGCCCTTCCGTTACCGCGAGCAGAGCTACGTCAACGCGCTGCAGTGGAGCATCGGGCTGGAGCTGTTCCTGCAGGTGCGCGACCCGTGGCGCGTCGTGCTCACCACCGACCACCCCAACGGCGCGCCCTTCACGAGCTACCCGCACCTGATGCGGCTGCTGATGGACAAGCCCTTCCGCGACGAGCAGCTGGCGCGCCTGCACCCCGAAGTGGCAGCCGAGTCGGCGCTGAAGCACATCGCGCGCGAGCTGACGCTCTCCGAGATCGCGATCATGACCCGCGCGGCACCGGCGCGCCTGCTCGGCCTGCGCGACCGCGGCCACCTGGGCCCCGGCGCAGCGGCCGACGTCGCGGTGTACCGTGAGCAGGGCGATGCCGAGGCCATGTTTTCCCGCGCCGCCTGGGTGTTCAAGGACGGCGAAGCGGTGGTGCGCGAGGGCCGGGTGGTCGCCACGCCGGTGGGCGCGACGCACTTCGCCGAGCCGGTGTTCGACGCGGGCGTGCAGCGCCTGCTGGACGACTCCACCGACCGGCCGCTGGGCGTGCACAAGCGCTACGCCGTGATCGGCCACGACGAGCTCTGCGCCTGCTGCAACGGCGGCCGGCTGCTGCCTTCGGCCTGTGCGCCGCGGAGCGTGTGATGCGCCTCAACGGCGTCGCCATCGACGACAGCTTCGCGGAAGCCTTCCCGATGAAGGCCACGCGCATCGTGATCACGGCCCACGAACGCACCTGGGCCCTGCATGCCGCCACCAGCGCCACCGGCATGGCCACCTCGGTGATCGCCTGCGGCTGCGAGGCCGGCATCGAGCGCGAACTCGCGCCGGCCGAAACGCCCGACGGCCGCCCCGGCGTCGGCATCCTGCTGTTCGCCGTCTCCGGCAAGGAACTCGCCAAGCAGGTGGAGCGGCGCGTCGGCCAGTGCGTGATGACCTGTCCCACCACGGCCGTCTTCGCCGGCCTGCAGGAAGGCGAGCCGGTGCCGCTGGGGCGCAACCT
>NZ_DASSVG010000477.1:0-4812 GCF_035706265.1 Ramlibacter sp.
TTCTGGGCCAACGTGGTGCTCACCGCGGTGTACGGCCCCGGCGGCGACCTGCGCGGCTTCGCCAAGGTCACGCGCGACATGAGCGAGCGCCGGCGGCTGGAGGAACTGGAGAACTCCAGCCGGCGCATGAACGAGTTCCTCGCCATGCTGGCCCACGAGCTGCGCAACCCGCTCGCGCCGATCCGCAACGCGGTGACGATCATGCAGCTGGAGACGCTCAGCAGCCCGGTGCTGCGCAACTGCCGCGACGTGATCGACCGCCAGCTCACGCACATCACCCGGCTGGTGGACGACCTGCTGGACGTGGGGCGCCTCACCACGGGCAAGATCAAGCTGCGCAAGGAACTGGTGCGCCTGTCGGACATCGTGACGCGCAGCGTCGAGACGGTGCGGCCCCTGGTGGCGAACCGGCGCCACACGCTGGAGGTGGTGCAGCCGGGCGAGTCGGTCTACGTGAACGGCGATTCGACGCGCCTGTCCCAGGTGCTGCAGAACCTGCTGGTGAACGCCGCCCGCTACACGCCGGAGAACGGCCGCATCGAGCTGAAGGTGCGCACCGAGGGCGGCTTCGTCTACGTGACGGTGCAGGACAACGGCCGCGGCATCGCGCCGGAAGACCTGCAGCGCATCTTCCAGCTGTTCGCGCAGGGCGAGTCGGCGCAATCTGCCGGCAACGAGAACGGGCTGGGCATCGGACTGACGCTGGCGCGCTCGCTGACCGAAATGCACGGCGGCAGCATCGAGGCGGCGAGCCCCGGCCTGGGCCAGGGCAGCACCTTCACGCTGCGCCTGCCGCTCGCGCAGGAAGCCGCGGCGCGCTCGGAGGAGCAGCAACTGGACGACGGGGCGGGCGGCCTGCGCGTGCTCGTGATCGACGACAACCGCGATTCCGCCGACAGCGCGACCGACGTGCTGCGCCTGCTGGGCAACCAGGTCGAATCGGCCTACGACGGCGAGAGCGGGCTGCAGGTGGCGCGCCGCTTCCGGCCGGAGATGATCCTGCTGGACCTGGCCATGCCCGGCATGGACGGCTACGAGGCGCGCCGGCGCCTGATCGCCGACGGCAGCGCCTCGGCGGCCTACCTGGTGGCGATGACGGGCTTCGGCAACGAGGACGACAAGAAGCGCACCCGCGACGCCGGCTTCGACGCCCACCTCACCAAGCCGGTGGAGCTCGATGCGCTGATCGCGCTGCTGAACGAGGCGCGCACCCGTTCCGGAAAAGCCAACGACCTCACGTGACGGTGAACTGACCCATCATGCCGCCGTCCTCGTGCTCGAGGATGTGGCAGTGGTACATGAAGGGCACGGTGGGCCCCGGCCGGGTGAAGTGCACCAGCAGGTCCACCGGTTCGTGCACCAGCACCGTGTCGCGCCGGCCCTGGTCCAGCGGGCCGGGCGCGCGGCCGTCGCGCCGCAGCACCTCGAAGTGCACGCCGTGCATGTGGAAGGGATGGGCCTGGTCCATCATCATCCCGGGCAGGGCCGAGACCTCCCAGATCTCCACGGCGCCGAGCTTCACCCGCTGGTCGATGCGGTCCATGTCGAAGGGCCGGCCGTCGAAGCCGTGCGGCATCGGCATGCCGTGCATGCCGGGCATGGAGCCCATGCCGTCGTTGCCCATGGTGAGCGTCAGGCGCCGGTGCTGCGTCGCACCCTTGGGGTCGGGCGACTGCCAGCTCGCCAGCCGCGCGGGCAGCGGATGCGGCGGCTGGCGCTCGCCCGCGGGCGCGAAATGCAGCAGCGGCTGCGCGCCCTCGCTGGTGCGATTGAGCAGCACGGCGGCGTGGCCGTCGGAGAAATCGACCAGCAGCTCGGCGCGCTGGCCCGGCGCGAGCGGCAGGCGCTGCAGCGGCACCGGCGCGCGCAGCAGGCCGCCGTCGGTGCCGATCCAGTGGAAGCTGCGCTGGTCCTCGAAGGCGAGCTCGTACACGCGCGCGTTCGAGCCATTGAGCAGACGCAGGCGCACCAGCCCCGCCGGCACGGCCGCGCGCGGCTCGCGCACGCCGTTCACCAGCATCACGCTGCCCAGCACGCCGTGCATCAGCGCCATGGGGCCGCGCGGGTAGACCAGGTGCTGCTCGCGGTCGAACACGCGGTCCTGCAGGACGAGCGGCAGGTCGTCGACGCCGTAGCGCGCAGGCAGGCCCAGCGCCTGTTCCTCGCGGTCCGTCACGAGCAGCATGCCGGCCAGGCCGCCGTACACCTGCAGGCCCGTGCGGCCGTGCGGGTGCGGGTGGTACCAGCAGGTCGACGCGGGCTGCTGCACCGGCAGCACGGCCTTCCAGGACTGGCCCGGTGCGATCGTGTTGTGCGGCCCGCCGTCCACCGCCGCGGGGATCAGCAGGCCGTGCCAGTGCACGGTGGTCGTCTCGGGCAGTTCGTTGCGCACGACGAGCGTCACCTCGTCGCCGCTGCGCACGCGCAGGGTGGGGCCGAGCAGGTCGCGGTTGTAGCCGGCCGTGGGGCTCGTCTTGCCGGGGAAGAACTCCGTCTCGCCCACGCGCGCAGTGAGCGTCACCGGCGTGCCGGGTCGCACGTCCACCAGCGGCGGGATGGGAAGGGCGGGCCGCTCCTGGGCCCACGAGCGGCCGAGCGCCGGGGCCAGTGCGGCGAAGGACAGGCCCTGCAGGAAATCGCGACGGGTGCTGCGCATCGGGCCGATTCTGGGCGAAATTCAGATTCCGAGGTAACGCCGCCAGAGGCCGCGCTCCCGCTCCAGGGCGGCCGAGGAGCCCTGCCACACCACCCGGCCCTTTTCCAGGATCACGTGGCGGTCGGCCAGCCCCAGCAGGCGCTGCACGTACTTGTCGATCACGATCATGGAATGGCCGGCATCGCGCAGCACGCCCAGCACGTGCCAGATCTCCTCGCGCACCAGCGGGGCGAGCCCCTCGGTCGCCTCGTCCAGGATCAGCAGGCGCGGGTTGGTGGCCAAAGCGCGGGCCAGGGCCAGCATCTGCTGCTCGCCGCCGGAAAGTTGCGGGCCCAGGTGGCCGCGGCGCCGCGCCAGGGCGGGCAGCAGTTCGAACAGGCGCGCGGGCGTCCAGGGCCCCGGCTGCGCAAAGGCGGTGAGGTGTTCCTCCACCGTGAGGTTGGCAAAGAGCTGGCGGCCCTCCGGCACCAGGGCGATGCCGCGGCGCGCCACCTGGTGCGGCTTCAGGCCGGTGAGCAGCTCGCCGTCGAACGCGACCCGCCCTGCCATCGTGGGCAGCAGGCCCATCACCGTGCGCACCAGCGTGGTCTTGCCCATGCCGTTGCGACCGAGCAGGCCGAGGATCTCGCCGGGCTGCAGTTCGAAGGCGATGTCGAACAGCACCTGGCTGCGGCCGTAGCCCGCGCAGAGGCCTTGCACGGCGAGCGCGCCGCTCACGCCAGCGCCTCCTCGCCCAGGTAGGCCGCCACCACGCCGGGATCGTTGCGGACGGCGGGCGGCGCACCGCTGGCGATCACCGTGCCGGCCACCAGCACCGAGACGCGGTCGGCGAGCCGGAACACCGCCTGCACGTCGTGCTCGATCAGCAGCACCGCGCACTCGCCGCGCAGGCTGGCGATGAGGTCCGCCATGGCCAGCGACTCCTCCGCGCCCATGCCGGCCAGCGGCTCGTCCAGCAGCACCAGGCGCGGCCGGCTGGCGAGCGTGAGGCCGACTTCCAGGGCCCGCTGCTCGCCGTGCGAGAGCTGCTCGATGCGGGCCTCCGCGCGTTCGGCGAGCCCCACGCGCGCGAGCACTTCGTGCAGGGTGCGGCCGCCGGCGCCGCGGGCCTGCAGCGCGAAGGCGACGTGCTCCGCCACCGTGAGGCTGCGGAACAGGCGGGTGATCTGGAACGAGCGCACCAGGCCGCAGCGGGCGCGCTGGTGCATGGTCATCCGCCCGATGTCGCGGCCGGCGAAGCGCACGCTGCCGCCGTCGCTCGCGAGCTCGCCGGCGAGCTGCGCCACCAGCGTCGTCTTGCCGGCCCCGTTGGGCCCGATCAGCGCGTGGATCTCGCCTTCGCGCACGTCGAGGTCGACGCCGTCGGTGACGACGAGGGAGCCGAAGGATTTGCGCAGGCGGCGGACCTGGAGGAGGGGATGGCCGCCCTGGGGCGACCGGATGGTGGCATGGGCGGGCCGTGAGGCGCTTGCCTCCGCGGGCGCGAAGGCGCTCGCATTCACCGACGCGAAGGCGCTCGCACTCACCGGCGCGAAGGATTCCGCGTAGGCTGGTGCTGAGCCTTGCGAAGCCCAGCGGTGCGCGAGCGCAGCGGAGCGCTGGGCTTCGCGCGCTTCGCGCCTCAGCACCAGCCTGCGGCGCGCCGCTTCGCCCGCCAGCGCCATGCGGCCCCCCGACTCTCCTGCGAACAACCCCGCCAACCCCCGCCGCGCGAACAGCACCACGGCCAGCAGCACCAGCCCGGTCCAGAACTCCCAGTGCTCCGTCCACGCCCCGAGCCCTTCTTCCAGCAGCAGCAAGGCCACCGCGCCCGCCACACCGCCCCACAACGATCCCGCCCCGCCGAGGATCACCATCACCAGCAGCGTGCCCGATTGCGTCCAGTGCAAATTGCCCGGACTCACGTATCCCTGCAGGTTGGCGCCCACGGCGCCCGCGAGCCCCGCCACCACGCCGGCAATCACGAAGATCGCCAATTTCCAGCGGTAGGTGGGCAGGCCCAGCGCCTCGGCCCGCAGTTCGTCGTCGCGCAGCGCGCGCACGGCCAGCCCCGCGCGCGAGCGGGAGAAGCGCCACAGCGCCAAGATGCACGCGGCCAGCAGGGCGAGCGCGGCGAAGTAGACCGTGGCGCCCTCGCGCAGGTCGAAGCCGAAGGG